>NZ_JBYCKL010000034.1:0-218000 GCF_057473365.1 Halomonas sp. TH-94 | reverse complement strand
GCCCCCTGCTCCAGGCCGGCCAGAGTCTCCAGTGGGCAGGGTTCGACCCGGCGACCCATGTGGTAAAGACGCACATCGGCACCGGTTCGAACGAAGAAATCGTGAAGCGTATGTATCGGCTGCATGGGGGCTCCCTTTCGTGCGTGCACTCTACCGTGGAGAACGGTCCGTTGTCAGCCACCTGCGGGTGGGGAATCTCACCGGTTGATCAATAAATGACCACGCCTGGCAGAGGCCCGGGTTATCTGCTACCCAGGCGGCTTTCCATAGCTTATCCACAGGCTCTTGCAGTGAAACTGTGAACAGTGCGGCTGGCCAGGTGGGGCTACTGGCTGGATAATGAGGAGAAATGCATTGCCGGAACCTGACATGACCGTTCACGAAGAACTCGATGTCGCGTTACGCCGACTCGAGGCCACCATGAAGGCCACCAGCATGTGGCGTATGGAAGCCCCCAAGCCAGAGGCTTACGAGAGTCGGCAGCCATTTTGTATCGACACCATGGAGCTTCCGCAGTGGCTGCGTTTCGTGTTCATTGCCAGGCTCGACGCCCTGATCGAAGCCGAGGCGCCGATGCCGGAAAAGTGCGATGTGGCCCCGGTGCTCGATACCTTCCTGGCCCAGCAGGGAGCCCGTGCTACCGACCGTTTGCTGCTATGCAAGGCCGTGGAGGAGATCGACCGCCTGGTCACCGAGAATTGAAGGGCAGCTGTGGGTTCGAACGCAATGAGGCCCACCGAGTCAAGATGGGCCTCATTGCGCTATGAACGGATGTCTCAGAAGCGATAGCTGATACCGGCCATGAAGACCCAGGGGTCGATGCTGACCTTGCCCACATCCGTGCCGTTCAGGCTGGCGTCGGTATCGATGTCGATATACCACGCGGAGGCGTTGAGGCCCCAATTGTCATCCAGCCGCACGTCGAGACCCAACTGGCCGGCCAGGCCCCATGAGCTACTCAAGTCCAGATCGACGCCATCGATGGCAATCTCTTCACTGAAGAAATGCGTGTAGTTGAGGCCGATACCGGCATAGGGCTGTACCTGTGAGCCTGTGCCGCCCAGCGGGTAATACTGAACGGTCAGCGTGGGCGGCAGATGCTTGGTTGATGCAGCATTCTCGCCATCAAGGTGAATGTCGTGCTTGAACGGAAGTGCGGCCAGCAGCTCGACGCCGAAGTTGTCGTGGAACAGATAGCCAAGGGTAAAGCCCAGGTTGGTGTCGCTGCGTACGTCGACATCAATGGCGCCGTCAACCAGGCTGCCGTTGTCGCTCTTGGGGTCGACATGGGCAACGCCCACGCGGGTGATGAAGTCGCCTTGGTTGTAGGCGAGCGCCTGGCCGCTGGCCAGAAGGGCAGTGGCAGCGAGGCCGGCAGTAACGAGCGTGGGAAGAGCGTGCTTGCGCATGAGTCGACTCCTGTCGTTTCAAAGGAGCAGCCCTGGGCTGCTATCGAACGAATGCAGTCTACTCAGCGTCTGAGGGTTGATTCTTGATCCAAGGCAATAGTTTTATCTGAAACAAAAAGAGCATTTCATATATTTGTTAGTAGGTTGTGCTCTCAGCAACGAAAACGCCGGGCCCATGGCCCGGCGCAGACTATCCGTCAGGTTCGCTTAGAAGCGGAACGTGACGCCGCCGCCAATGGTCATCGGATCCACTTTTACGGTACCGATGGCTCCATCATCGCCAGAGAGCCGTGCATCGACATCGGCGTAGTTGGCGAAGCCGTTGAGCATGAAGTTGTCGGTCACGGCCAGATCGATCCCCACCTGACCCACGGCGCCGTAGGAGCGACGCGCATCGACGCCTTCGGGTTCACCGGAGAAGCGGGTGTAGTTGAGACCCGCGCCGAGGTAAGGCTGCACGCGTGAATCGAAGCCGCCCAGCGGATAGTAATTGACCAGCAGGTTCACCGGCATGCGATCGACGGTGCCGAGATCGGCGCCACCCAGAGCGATATCGTGTTCGAACTTCTCGGAGCTGTTCAATTCGATACCGATATTGTCGGTGAGCAGATGACCGGCGCCGAAGGTGAAGCCGCGAGCGGTGCCGAGATCGAAATCGGCATCACCGGCTTGACCGTTATCCGAGCGGACGTCGGACTGAGCGACGCCGCCGCGCACGAAGGTATCGCCGGCGCTATAGGCCAGTGCTGCCTGACTGGCGAAGGTGAAGCCGGCAGCGAGGGCAACCACGGGAATCAGACGAGTCGGTTTCATTACAATGACCTCCTGGTTTCGGCTAAGGCCGGAAAGCCCGGCGCCTTGACACTTCCTAACTATACGAACACTGTTTCTAAATGTCTTGTTTAATTTTGTTATCGACTGGATAGCGATGATTGATGGGCGCAATCGCTGTCCGGCTAATATCAAAGACACGAATATGATAAAAAAAGGGAAGTTTTGTATAGCTTTTGCTGCGCCGCATCGTGGCGCAATGAGCCGGCTGCAGCTAAGCCTTTTAGAAAGAGGAGGAAGAGCATGTTGAGAGTTGAGGCTCAGACCCCGCCCATGTGGCTTACGCTGGGGGCGATGCTGGTGGCTGCTGGCTTGGCACTGTGGCTCTTGCTGCGTCCTGATCTCATCGGTGGGTTGGCCATGCCGCTGCGGCTGCCGGCCATTGCGCTGGGCATGTGGGCGCTGGGTGCGGCCTTCATGCAGCCGCTGGGGCTCGAATTCCGGCGGCACTGGCAGCGGCGTGCCACCAGCCCACCGCTGAGCCTGGCCGCATTGGCCGTCTTCACGTTATTAGTGGTGGCACGTGCGCTGTGGCTGTCATGACGGAGCGACGAGGTAAGAAAAGAAAAGCCGCCCTCATGGGCGGCTTTCGCTTGTAGCAGGCGATGCCCTGCGATCACGCTTCATCGAAGGTATCGAAGTCGGCCGTCACGCGCAGATCCGGTTCTTCTGTCGCCAGGCTCGCCACGACGATGGCGATATAAGCCAGGATCACGCCGGGAACGATCTCGTACAGATCGAAGAGGCCGCCGGACAGCTCGGCCCAGATGACTACGGTCACGCCACCAGTCACGATGCCGGCCAGTGCCCCCCACTTGTTCATGCGGCGCCAGTAAAGCGACATGATCAGCGCCGGACCGAAGGCGGCACCGAAGCCGGCCCAGGCGTAGGCCACCAGGTCGAGCACCGTGGCATCCGGGTTGAGCGCCAGCAGGTAGGCAACGATGGCAATGGCGATGACCGCAAAACGCCCGACCCACACCAGCTCGGTCTGGCTGGCTTCCTTGCGGAATATCGCCTTGTAGAAGTCATCGGTCAGCGCAGAGGATGAGACCAGCAGCTGGGAATCGGCGGTCGACATGATGGCAGCCAGAATGGCGGCGAGCAGAATGCCGGCAATCACCGGGTGGAATATCAGGTTCACCATTACCATGAACACCGTCTCGCCATCGGCCAGGTCGCGCTGCACGAAGCCTACACCGAGCAGGCCCACGGCCACCGAGCTGATCAGGGCGATGGCGGTCCAGGTCACTGCGATACGGCGGGCGGCAGGGATGTCGCGGTCGCTACGGATGGCAGCGAAGCGCGCCAGGATGTGTGGCTGACCGAAGTAGCCCAGGCCCCAGGCCAGCGAGCTGACGATACCGATGAAGGTCAGCGCCTCGCCGGTGGAGGCGTCGCGGAACCAGGCGAGCATGTACTCGCTCTCCGCCGCCAGGGCCGCTGCTGCCCCGGTTGTGCCACCCAGGTCGCCGAAGGCGATGATCGGCACGATGGCAAGGGCCGCGGCCATCATCAGCCCCTGGATCAGGTCGGTCCAGGAGACTGCCAGGAAGCCGCCGAAGAAGGTGTAGGAGATCACGGCAATGGTGCCGATGGTCACGGCCAGGGTGTAGTCATAGCCGAATACCGTTTCGAACAGCCGGCCCCCGGCAACCAGTCCGGAGCTGGTATAGAAAAGGAAGAACATGAGGATGAAGATTGCCGAAATGACCCGCAGCAGCTGCGACTTGTCGCGGAAGCGGTTGGCGAAATACTCCGGTAGCGTCAGGGCGTCGCTGACCTTGAAGCTGTAGAGTCGCAGGCGACGCGCCACGATCAGCCAGTTCAGCCAGGTGCCGATCAGCAGGCCCACGGCGATCCAGCTTGCCGAGATGCCGCTGACGTAGGCCGCACCCGGCAGACCCAGCAGCAGCCAGCCGGACATGTCCGACGCGCCGGCGGAAATCGCCGAAGTCCAGGGGCCCAGCGAGCGCCCACCCAGGATGTAGTCGGACAGGTTGGTCGTGCGCTTGTACGCGACGATACCGATGCCGAGCATCAGCAAGAGATACACCACGAAGGTGAAGCCGATAGCCATGTTGTTCTGAACCATTGGGGGTTCCTTCAATGTTGTTGTGGTCAATGACGAGCCGTGTCACTCGTCTCCCAGCGCAAGCAGTGATGCATTGCCGCCCAGTGCGGCAGTGTTGACGGTCACGGTCTTTTCCGTGGCGAAACGCAGCAGGTAGTGCGGTCCGCCTGCCTTGGGTCCGGTCCCGGAAAGGCCCTGGCCGCCGAAAGGCTGTACGCCTACGACGGCGCCGATGATATTCCGGTTTATGTAGACATTGCCAACGCGAATCCTCTGTGCGACGAGCTGGGCAAAGGATTCATTGCGGCTGTGTACGCCAAACGTCAGCCCATACCCCTTGGAGTTGATCGAATCGAGCACCTGCTCGATTTCGCTGGCCCGATAGCGCACTACGTGCAGAATCGGACCGAATTGCTCACGCTCGAGTGCATCGATGGCGTCGATACTAAAGGCCATGGGCGGCACGAAAGTACCGTTCGCGGTATGGGCCGGGTCCAGGCGGGTCTCGGCCAGCAGGCGCCCCTCGGCCTTGAGCTTCTCGATATGCGCCATCAGGTTTTTGCGCGCATCCTCGTCGATCACCGGGCCAACGTCGGTGCCCAGGTCACGAGGGTCGCCTACGTGGAGCTCTTCCATGGCGCCGCGCAGGATTTCGATGACCCGGTCGGCCACATCCTCCTGCAGGTAGAGCACGCGCAGCGCGCTGCAACGCTGGCCGGCGCTCTGGTAAGCGGACTGCACCACGTCGGCGACGACTTGCTCCGGCAGCGCGGTTGAATCGACGATAAGTGCATTCATGCCGCCGGTTTCGGCGACCAGCGCCGGCAGCGGGGCGTTCTCGCGAGCGGCCAGGGCTCGATTGATGATCTGGGCGGTATCGGTTCCACCTGTAAAGGCCACTCCGGTAATGCGCGGGTCGGAGGTCAGCACGCTACCCACGGTGGGGCCGTCACCCGGCAGCAGCTGCACCACGTCCCGCGGCATGCCGGCTTCGTAAAGCAGCTCCACCACGCGATGGGCGACGATGGATGTCTGCTCGGCCGGCTTGGCCAGCACGCTGTTCCCGGCCACTGCGGCCGCCACCATCTGGCCGCAGAAGATCGCCACCGGGAAATTCCATGGGCTGATGACGGCAAAGACTCCTTTGCCGCCCAGCATCAAACGGTTCGATTCGCCGGTGGGGCCGGGCAGTTCGAGCGCCTCGCCGAACTGCTCCTCCGCGCGCATGGCGTAGTAGCGGCAGAAGTCCACCGCTTCCTTGATCTCGTCGACGCCGTCGATGAGCAGCTTGCCGCCCTCACGGGAGCACAGCGTCATCAGTTCGGCCATGTTCTCTTCCATCAAGTCGCCCAGGCGGCGAATGATGGCGGCCCGCTTGGCCACCGGCGTCGCTTCCCAGCGAGGGAAAGCGGCCCAGGCGGCGTCCACGGCACGGGATGCCTGGTCGCGGCTGGTCCATTGCACGCTGCCGACTCGCTGGCGGCGGTCATAGGGACTGAAGACCTCGTGCACGTTGGCCGGGTCCCGCGTGGCCTCGAAGGCGAGCAGCGGGCCGACTTCATAGCTGCGCTGCATGAAGCCCGACATGGCCTTCATCAACGGTTCGTAATGGCTGCGCACGTTGAGGTTGACTCCCCTCGAGTTGCGTCGTTTTTCTCCGTAGATGTCCTTGGGGAGAGGGATCCTCGGATTGGAGAAGGTGCGGTACTGACTCAGGGTGTCCACCGGGTGCACGCACAGCGATTCCACCGGCACCTTGGGGTCTACCAGCTGATGCACGAACGATGAGTTGGCACCGTTTTCGAGCAGGCGACGCACCAGGTAAGGCAGTAGGTCCTTGTGAGCACCTACCGGGGCATAGATGCGGCAGTACGTACCCATCGGGGCGCGCTTCAGTGCGGCCTCGTAGAGCGCTTCACCCATGCCGTGCAGGCGCTGAAATTCGAAGGGACGAGTGGCTTCATCCGCCATCTCGAGGATAGTGCTGATGGTATGGGCGTTATGGGTGGCAAATTGCGGAAAGATACGGCCCCGAGTCTGATCGGAGAGCAGAAAGCGAGCACAGACCAGGTAGGCGACATCAGTAGAAGCCTTGCGCGTATAGACCGGATAGCCCTCCACTCCAAGCTGCTGCGACTCCTTGATCTCGCTGTCCCAGTAGGCACCCTTGACCAGGCGCACGGGAATTTCATCGCCCTGGCGTTCGGCCAGGCGGTTGAGGTAGTGCAGCACCGGCAGGGCACGCTTGGAGTAAGCCTGCACCACCAGGCCGAAGTGGCCCCAGCCCTTGCAGGTATCGCTCTCGTAGACGGCGCGGAACACCTCCAGCGACAGCTCCAAACGGTCTACTTCTTCGGCATCGATGGTAAGTGCCACGTCGCGCTGGCGTGCCTTGGTCACCAGCGCTTTCACGCTGTCTACCAGCTCATGCAGTATTTGCTCGCGACGGCCGAACTCATAGCGCGGATGCAGCGCCGAAAGTTTGATCGATACGGAAGGCGCCGGGGTGCGGTCGGAGAGCTTGGTGCTGGTCAGTCCGACCCGCTCGATGGCACGAGCATAATCATCGAAGTAGCGCTTGGCATCGACACGGGTGCGTGCCGCCTCGCCCAGCATGTCATAGGAATAGGTATAGCCTTTGTCGAACAGCGGGCGGGAGCGCTTCAAAGCTTCATCGATATCGCGCCCGAGCACGAACTGCTTGCCCATGATCTTCATTGCTTCATACATGGCGCGACGAATCACCGGCTCGCCCATGCGATTGACCAGCCGATTGATGAAGCCCGTGGGCTTGCCGTCGTCGCGTGGCTTGTCGAGAGTGACCACGCGGCCGGTCATCAGCAGGCCCCAGGTCGAGGCGTTGACCAGCCAGGAGTCGCTTTGACCGATGTGTGCCTTCCAGTCGGCCGGGCCCAGTTTGTCCTCGATAAGGGCATCGGCAGTGGCGGTGTCGGGAATGCGCAGCATGGCCTCGGCCAGGCACATCAGCATCAATCCTTCATGGGTATCGAGGCTGTATTGCTGAAGCAGCTCGTCGATGGCGTCGACGGCGGTATCCATTTCGCGGACTTCTCGCACGAGCTCGGCGGTCTTGCTGGCGATCCGCTTAAAGTCCTCGGGGTCGGCGCTGAGTACGTTGACCAACTCCTGGACGAAGGCTTCCTCGTCCACGACATAGTGTTCGCTGATGCCTGAGAACAGGGCATCGAGATCCCGCTGCCAAGTGGCAGCGCTGAGCATGGTTTCGGCGTTGAGCATAGAAGTCCCCTGAAGGTCGCCCGTCCTGAAACGGCAATGCGCCAGATGCCTGGCGACTTGCCCGGACAGAGGGTTGTCACCATTGACTTTAGGGTGGGCTTAGGGGGTCTGCTTGCCAAAAATCCGGAAGAATTTGCAGATTCCGTGGCAGATTGCCGCGGTTGGATTGAAATTGCGACTTAAGTCGTATGTCGTAGCCGGTTTGGGGCGGCGGCGGCCGACCGCTCCAGAACGGCGCGACGCAGTTGGCTGGGTGGACAGCCAAAGGCGCTGCGAAATGCATGTGAAAGGGCGCTCTGATGCGAAAAACCCGTGCTTACCGCAATTTGAGATAGCGGCATGCGGCTCTCTTCGAGCAGCCGTCGGGCGGCTTCAAGGCGGCGCCTGCGCACATACTGCCAAGGGGAGAGGCCGGTCTGTTGACGAAAGCGGCTGCTGAAATGCGCTTCGCTGAGGCAGGCCTGCGCGGCCAGGTCGGCCACCGCGATCGGGGCGGCCAGGTGACGGTCGATGTAGCGATCGATCTTGCCCAGGTCGAGCTGACGCAGTTTGGATGAGCCGTCTCCTCCCAGCCTGGCGTGCAGACAGCCGAGGAAGGTGGCGGCCAGGCGATCGGATTGGGCGTCACCCAGTCCACCCTGGCTGCTCTCCTGCTCGAGCAGAAGGAAGTCCAGGTAGTACTTCAATGGGGTATCGAGGGCAAAGAAGCGTGGGGCATCGAAGAGGCGCGACAGCTCGTGATGATAGCCGGTGAGCGAAGGAGCATTCGCTGGCAAATCGAGTATCAGCTGACGGTTTTTCCCCTGGCCGACATAGTAGTGAACATGGTTGGCAGGCACGATGCACCCGGAAAGGGCGGAAATGGCGCCACCCAGGCCCTCGATTTCGAATTCTGCCCGACCCTGCAGGCCGATGACGATCTGATGAAAGTCATGGGCGTGGTGCTGTGTGGAGGTATCGAGCGGAATCTGGCGAATGACGCTGGACATGAGGGCCTCCCGCTAGTAGCTGGCGTCGAGCATACCATACTCGATGCACGGCCTACGCTACGACTCGTTGCGTTGACGTTCCCGCAGCCGTTGACGGGAAGCGAGATGGTCACGCAGCACCTTGAGTTCTTCCTGCCCCGCCTTGTCGAGCAGGGGTTTGCCTTGAGCGAGTTGCCAGGGGCGACCGTGCTCCTGCATCACATGCTGGGCGCGACGCCGCACGCCATCGAGGTAATCGTCGTGGCGAATGGGATAGTTGAGCACGACGTTCCACTCGGTCTCTCCGACCTGGTTGGCCAGGGCCTTGTCGAAAAGCTCAAGCAGCTGTTCCGGTTCGGTGCGATAGCGAGGCGTTCGCGAGAACAGCAGAATCAGCACCATGCCGCCGATGACGAACAGGCAAACGGCAAAGATGAGCAGGAAAAGAGCCATGGTAAAGCCACGCAGGAAGAGAGGTGCGCAATCATCAAGGTCGCGGTAGCGAAGGTTTTGCGACATTGGCTGGAGCGGGTGAAGGGAATCTCCCAAGACCCGGTGTATGCCTTAAAAATCAACTAGTTGCTGATGGGGGGTAGCCATCCGATGGCATTCCTGTAGCCACTCGTGCAGCCACCAACAAGGCTGATTGTACGGGTGCCGCTCTGGCTACTCAACCTATCGCCTCAAGTGAAGGGGAAGCTGGCCGATAAGCATGGCATCCGGTCCATGTCTTGAGTAGCACAGCCTACCTGTGTGATTCGTGCGGGGCCGTCACTTCTTAACTCGGCGACAATGAGGCTCCTAGGTGACAATTAAAGCAGTGGTGGCATGTGCAGAGCGGAGCGGGACCAAGTTGGCCTCTATTGCTGTGGGTGGTGCAGTCGGTATGTTCTTCGGTGGAGTCTTTCTCCTACCGGTGGTGGTTCTTGTCGAGATGCTGGGTTTTGCCGATGTAATAGATCCTGCTAGCCCCTGGGTATGGGCTTGGTGTGGAGCAATGGGCGGGTTCTTTTTTGGGAGCCACTCGGAGGCGAAGCCTAAACCCCAAGGGCGGACACCGGCAGCCAAGGAAGAACCCAAGGAGGAGCCACTGGACCCATGGATAGCAGTGGAGATGTGGAAGAAAGGGAAGTTCGAGTACGCCCAACTTATAGACCTCTGCGAATATCAGCAGGGACAGGGACACGCAGATAGTGCCGCTTGTCTGGGGTGGCTCTATGAGTACGGGGATCCAGCCGCCCCAGGTTCATATGATCACGGCAAAGCGGTTGGCTGTTACCGAACAGCAGCCCTGCTCGGTCATGACACAGCTCTTGACAGATTGCTCGCTATTGAGCAAGCAAAGGCCGAAGCTGAGAACCCCAAAGAAGACAAGTAAAAAATAAATAAGCCCTTTGTTGAGAGTGTAAGTCATTCTCAACTAGTGGGCTGTTCTGGTTAGCCCATCATCAGATACGGTCGAGGTAGAAACCCGTCCGATTCCACGCCAGCTCTACCAGACGTGGCACCCTCAGGAAGACCCCATAGAAGCTCATCTCCAGTTCAAACCCGCCAATTGTGATAGTCATTTTTGGTATTCCCGATTGCGTGAAAGAGGCTACTTTTTATCACGAGCAATACTTTCAATAACTTAGTTACGTTGGCGTAACTGTTCCGCTAATGTATGGAAGGCTTACGGTGCCTCGATTCTAAGTACCCTACAGGCTCGCTTCACCGAAGCAGGAGAAATGCCGAAGTGATCAGCCGTTGCCTTGATGCTGGCGCTGTTCTCCTGACGCCACTGAGCAACGGCTTTATCATCGATGACCTTCTCTCTGCCAAGATGCTTTCCCTCAGCCCTGGCTCGCTCCAGCCCCGCCAGTTGCCGCTCCTTGATGTTCGACCGCTCCAGCTCAGCGAGTCCCGCCAGCATGGTCAGCATCATCTTGCCCATGGGAGTTGAGAGGTCGAAGCCTTCACGGATCGAGAGTACCGCCACTCCCTTGACCTTGAGAGCCTCGACCGTCTCCAGCACATCGATGGTGTTCCTTCCTAGACGGTCGATGGCATAGACCACCACCGTATCGCCTTCCCTGACGTAGCTCAGGAGCTGACCGAATCCAGCCCTGTCCTTGGCCTTGATCGCTCCTGAGGTCGCCTCATCGCTGAACCAGCGGGACACCTTGTAGCGGCTCTCGATAGCGTGACGCTGGGCGTTGGTGGTCTGATCATCGGTGCTGACACGGACATAGGCGATGGTGACGGACATGGCTGGCTTCCCCTGCTAGTGGCTCATAAGGCTTGGCTCACAATCTACAGGGTGGCTCATAAGAAAGCAACGGCTTTGATCCAAGGTGGAGGACCTTCGCCTCGATTGGCTCACAGGGTATACCTTCTGAGCCAGACAGGAGCGCTCACAGGAGGCTCAGGAACAGCCCTTCAGCGTGCGCGAGGAGAGAGGCAGGGCGATGACATGGGCCAACTGTAACGCGCCTCCTGTGGCGCTGTGGGGCGTCCTGCTCAGCCCTGCTACCCACCCCCTTCCTTTTGATGTGTATAGGTGGTGCCCCTCGCTGCTTGAAGGGGCCGACAGGGGGGCAGGGGGGGTAGAGCTGCAGCGTAACCCGTGGGTGTCGGCTCAGATTTGTGCCACAAAATCAGGCGGGGACTACACCACCGAAGAGACCACCTTCAGGGACTCCGCATCTATCGAAGTGGTCGCGGGTGTCACCGGGCTGGAAGTGGGCCATGGCGAAGGTGTTCCCATAGGCTGCTGCCATGGCCATCCTGTCCGCCAGCTCGTTCATGGGATGACCATTGTGGGCCTTGATCCAGCGGACCTCCACGGAGTGGCACATGAGGAGAGCATCCAGCTCACGCCACAGGTCTTGGTTCTCCACGGGCTTCCTCTGGGCATTGACCCAGCCCTTGGCCTTCCATCCCTGGAGCCACTCGTTACAGCCGCGAGCGACATAGTTGCTGTCCGAGTGAACGATGGTATGAGCAGCTGCCCAGTCAGGTCGGATGGCCTTCAAGGCTTCGATGACAGCGGTCAACTCCATGCGGTTGTTGGTAGTCGGTTCCACCTTGCCGCTGAGGCGTCGTTGCTCCTGCGGGTAGTCCAAGATGGCTGCCCATCCACCGAAGGCGAAGGGTGAGCCGTTGTTGATGCAGGAGCCGTCCGTATAGATGGTGATGGTGGCACCTGCAGGGGTAACAGGGTTGATGATGTGCATGATCGTATGTCCTCATTGTCGAAGGCGACAGCTCCCCTCAGACAACGGACCCAGCGAACGGACATACGCCGTTGCCTGTCTATCGCCTTCGAGAATGTCACTGGGGTTAACTTGAAGAGTGGCTTGGGGAAAGCCTTGGTTGAGCTGACAAGGGTCAGTGATGGTTACCACTACCACCAGTATTCCTATCCCTGACAGAACATTCCTGACCAGCGAGGAATATTTCTTCCTTTGTCAGTTGTTCCATTGTCAGAAATGTGGTATAGAACCCCCCTCTATAGGTGTGTCTTTAAGTTGCATCTATAGGTGGGTCTGGTTTGGGTATACACGGGTGGTGATGGTCAGTAGTAGGTAGTCACTCAGGGTCCATGCTTGGGCTGGGCGTCATGTCTTTCTTTATGAGTCCGCTTTGCACTTCTTTCCTGTAACTGTCCAGTAATTGAACGTCGCCGATCTTGCTGGTAACGTGCTTGATCGTGTTCGGCCTGAATCTGCTTGGCCTGTGCCAGTACCTTCTCGAAGTAAGCCAGTGGGTTGGTCAGCAGATCATCAGCAGCGTGGTCTGCTACGGCGATGCCTTGGGTCTGACCACGGTCGAAGAACTCCACGACCTTGAGGTGGAACTTGGGGCTGATCCACATGGCATAGGTGTAGACCAGCTCCTTGCAGACGTAGGTGCCCGTGATTCCCCGGCCCCGCTGCACACGATAAGCCCTAGTAGACCGATTCTGGCCTTCTAACTCAGCGAGGAGTCCTTGGAAGGAGTCGCTGCGGGTGAACCTTGCGGGCTTGTGCTTCTCTTCCCCACCCGCAGCCTTGTGCAGGTCGTTCAGGCAGTAGCGCCCTTCGGCGTCAGTCTTGATGGTGGTGTTGGCGATGATGAGTGCTTGTTATCGGCCCAAGCATTCCTTGATAGTAATCCCATGGAATTTTTCGAGAAATTTGAAGGTTTGGTCACGCTCTGAATTCAGTCTGATTCCTCTGACCATCAACAGTGCAAACCCCCCATTGGACACTTTTTCAAGTCCTGTTATCAACTGATTGCAACGGGCGTCTTTTCGAGCGGCATGGGAATTGTAGGTCATTGCAGCAGCAATGATCAGAGCGCTGATAACGAGGGCTGCAGAGCTGTTAAATTTCTGACTCAACGTTGTGTCCCTTTGGAATTTCTGGGGCTGTGATGGGAAGAATGGTGGAATCTGTTTTCTCAACTTTGAGGGAGCAGGGCTTCGACCTGAATCGCTTCCACGGCTTTGAGCCTCGCCTTGAAGTCCGGACCACGGTGATAGACCTTGCTGGCTGTGGTCAGCCCGCGTTCATGACCCGTGACCCAGACCACGAGCTGCTCTTGGAAGCCAGCTCCGAGCATGATGGTGATGGCGGTGGTCCTAAACGAGTGAAAGCCTATCTTCCTGCCTTCCTTGGGAATCGTCTTCCCGGTCAGCCGAGAGAACCACTGGGAGTACTTCGGTCCCTTCTTCCCATCGGTACGGTTCGTTGCACCAGCTTCGGGAAAGAGGTACTCGGACCCTGCCGCTTGGGCTTGCTTGAGCTGCTTCAGTATCAACGGCTTGATGGCGGGGTGTAGCGGGACGTCTCGCGTAGCATTGCTGTTCTTTCCCTTGCCCTCACGGACTGACAGGCACCAGACGCCTTGCTGCTGGATGATGTCGCTCGTCTTGAGTGAGCATAGTTCTTCGAGCCTTGCGCCTGTGTAGAAGCCAAGCCGGGGCAGTAGGTAAAAGATGCCGTCATTGCTTTCCGTGGCCTTGAAGATCGCCTCGACGTCATCGCGGGTAAACTGGTCGTAGCTCTTCACGGTGGCCTTGGGGTTGAGGCTGTGCCCCTTGAAAGGGTTCCCGGTTGGTAGCGGCTCTTCCATGGTGTACTCGGCGTGACGCCACAGGGCCGATAGGCCAGAGAGGTAGTTGGCCACGGTCTGCTTGGTCTTGCCGATGTTGAGCTGGTCCGTGATGAATTCCCTGACCTGCTTGCGCGTCATCGTGACTAAAGCCGCGTCTTCTGTCTCGAGGTTGTCGAGGAAGAGCTGCACGGCATGGCTGTTCTTCGAGCGTGTGGAGTGTTTCCGCTCGATGAGAGGGGAGTGAAGCCAGTCTTCGAGGGCAGCCTTGAGGGTGAGCCTGTACGTCTCCGGCGTCTCGGTTGTGCTCATGTAGCGCAAGGCGTCCTGTTCGATCTCTGAGAGCTTCTCCGGCTCGATCACTTCGGTCAGGTACGGTCCATCAGGATCACTACTGCGCAGCTCCTGGTCAGCCTCTGTGAACCGCTCACGGGCAGCCAGGAACAGGCCGCGCCGCTTCGCCTGGGAGAGTTCCCCTGTCAGCGAGGCTTCCAGATCCGACAGCTCAACCAGCAGCCGGTCCCTGATCCGACAAGCGTCATCAAGGTCGCCTGTCTGGGTACTCTGCTGGAGCATCTTCTTGCCGAGGTGCTGAGCGAGGGTAGGGGAGAGCCGCTTCTGGACGAACCAGACGTTGCCTCTCATGCGAAGGTGTCGGGAGTCGGCTGGCTTGCCTCTGGCCATGGTGATGCTCCGGTGCGCTTGTGGAAGATCGCGGAGCATACAGCGGAGCGGGGGAGAAGTGTAGCCACTTCTGTAGCCATTCCTGTAGCACCTAACCCCATGATTAGTAGGGAAAACCTTGTGTATCAACGGCTTAGGTGGCTACTGGAGCGGGTGAAGGGAATCGAACCCTCGTCTTAAGCTTGGGAAGCTTCTGCTCTGCCATTGAGCTACACCCGCAGGGCAAAATCGATAGTAATCTCAACATGCTAGGCCGTGCAAGCTAAGTATACTTGTCTAATTTTTTCGTCCATTTTCCCCTGATAAGTGCCTGTTTTGCCTATTTCCCCCGAGAAACCGTTAGACACTTTTTCGCTCATTTCACCGGCCTGATGGTGCGCTTTTTTCGACGGTAGTGCTGGCGCGTGGTGCTGGGGCTGGTGTGGTCGAGCAGCTCCTGTGCGCGCTGTTCCGAGTCGGCATCGCTGCCTACCTTGGCCCGCAGGTCGTGCCGGGTGAACGGCTCCTCGAGGTCGGTTTGCTCGATGGCGTTGGCCATGCTGCGCCGCCAGCTCTTGTCCCATGTCGGGGTGATGCCGCTGGGCTGCACGTAGCAGGCGCCGCGGCGGTTGGGCAGCAGGTAGAGGCTGGGAGTGGGCTTGCAGGCGCGGGCCTCATCGATGGCAGCCTGCAGGGCGGTGGTCATCTCGAACACCACGGGCCGCTGGTTCTTGCTGACGTGGATCGTGAGCGTGTTCTCGGTGATGTGCCCTTCCATGATCCGCAGGCAGTCGCTCTTCCGAATGCCGGTGAGCATGACGATGGCGGCGAACGCCCGCTGCTGGCGCGTGGCCACGGTCTGCCAGGCGGCCAGCTCCCAATCCTCGACGTACCGATCCCGCGCCTTCTTCAGCCCCTCACGCTGGCCGTAGTACTTCACCGTGCCCTTCAGCGGGTTGCGCTCCAGGGCGCCCCAGCGCACGGCAGCGTTCATCACCTGGTTGGCCACCTTCAGGTCGGTGTTCGCCACCTGCATGCCTTTCTTCTTGGCCAGCGCATCCATGTAGCGATACATCACCTTGGGGGTAATGCTGCCGGCCGGGTTGTGCCCCAGGCCTTTGCGCAGCCGGCGCAGTGCCACGGCATAGCCGTTCTGGGTGCTCACGCCTCGAGTCGGCAGGATCTCGGCCTCGTAGCGATCGATCAGGCTCGACACCTTCTCGGTCATCTGCAGGTCCTGGATCTCGGCGAACTTGCGCAGCGACTCGCTGTAGGTCTTGCCGAGCCGGTACCAGGTCTTGCCGTCGAACATGTCGCGTTCGTGCCGGCGGGGAAGGTAGTAGTAGGCGCCGTGCTTGTGCTGCCAGCGCTTGGGCATGTCCTTCATGAGTCAAGGAACCCCATATCGATGCTCGCTTCTTCGTGGTGGGCGTCGTTCGCCGCCTCGACGCCCATGGCTCTCTCGTAGGCTCGCCGGTCTACCTTGGGCCAGCCCTCGGCGTCGACCCGGTAGGGTATCCCCAGGGCATCCAACTGCTGGCGCTGGGTGGCGCGCCTGGCGCAGCCGGTCAGCTCCTTGAGTTCGTTTCGAGACAGTACTAGTGCCATATCAGTCTCCTACGTGCTTACGCCCGCCCGGGCCCCGGCCCTTTTCATCCCGCCACTTCTGCTCGCTCTCGGCGATGCTGTCGGTCATGCGCTCACTTTGCTGGCGCTTGCGCTGCTGCAGCACTGCCGCCACTTCCGGCAGCTCTCGCACCTGCCTGAGCGTCTCCAGCTCTCGCCGCTGCTTCTTGATGATCCCCAGCGCCACGTCGGCCAGCTCCCAGAGATCCGCCGGCGTCTCGCCGTCGGCCCGCACCTTGCCCAGCCCGTAGCAGCCGCCGCAGGGCTTGGCCTTGTTGCCCTTGATCTGGTCGGTACCGGTGCCCAGGCATACCGGGCAATCATCCGGAGCGATCGGGCGCCAGTTGGCCTGCCAGTCGTCCATGGTGGTCAGGCTTTCCGTAACACGGTCGAGATCCTGGTAAACCACCAGCTGCTGGCCCTCAAGGGGGCCAGAGCCACAGTAGGTGGTGACCTGGCCGTAGCGCCCGCCCTGGGCACGGTGGGTGTGGGTGGGCTTGGTCACTCGGTGGGCTCCTCGCTGTTTTCTCCCTCTGGCTTGGGTGCGGCCTCTAGCATCATGCGCCAGTCCCATCGAGCAGTAGCCCGCTCCCAATTCCTTTCTTCATCACGCTCTTCTTCGCAGGCCGCCTCGACCATCTCCTCGGTCGGCTCCACCGGCACGCACTGCCAACCATCTGGGGTGTGGCGGGCATTCCATGAGTCGCCGTTCCTGTCGCCCTCGTCGCCTGATTCGTGCCTGCCGCCGCATTCGGTGCATGCGACGATGCAGCTTTGTCGCCGATCACCCAAGCGCTCGAATTCGGCCTTACCTCCGCAGAAGGGACAGGGTTTCAGTTTGCTCATGATCTCGGCTCCTTGTCGTTCTTCTTGCTGGCGCTGTGAACCAGGCGCAGGGCTGGGCGGTGTGTCTGCTTGAGCTCGCTGGCGCCCAGGGCTTCCATGGCCTGCTGCAGGGCCAGGGTCAGCGCTTCGTTCTGCTCGAGCAGCAGGTCGATCTGTTTCTCTGGCGTGGCGGCGAGGATCCGGGTACCGCAGTCGAGGCAGCGGCCGCCTTCGTGTTCGCCCAGGTCGGCAGGCCAGCAGGTGGGGCAGTAGTTCATGCCACGGCCCTCTCTGCTGGCGCCATGTACCGGCACTCGTGGGCGAAGTTCGCCTCGACGATGGCGCGGGCCAGCGGTGGGCATACGCTGTTGCCGATTAGGCGCACCTGGTGCCGCTTTGCCAGCGGCTTGCCGTCGATCTCGGCAAACTGGTAGTGGTCGGGGAAGCCCTGGGCCTTGGCCAGCTCATGCGGCTGGAACATGCGCGTGCCGATGTCGGTGATGGCGTAGCTCTCGCCGTCGATCGTCACAGTGACCAACTGAAAGCGGTCGGTAGTGGTAATGGTCGGCACCGGCTTACGCAGATCCCGCCCTGTCTCACCTGACCCGCTGCCGTAATAGGGCGCCAGGAAGGCTGCGACCAAGGCTGGTTTCTTTCCGCTGACTTGGGCGGCCGGCACCAGTGATACGGTAACGAGGCCATTGTGGTCGGTGGCAGTGATGGTCGGCAGGGGGTTGCGCAGGTCGTCACCGATCACACCGGTGTAGTGCTTTGCAACGAAGGCGGCAACCTTGCCGGACTGACTACCCGGTCCCGCCGGTACCGGGGCAATGAAGGGGTCTTTTGCCTTAATCACGAATCGCACCACGCCGTTGGCAATGCGAGCCAGGGTGGCATCAGCCAAGGGCTTCTTGCGGTCGAAGATACTGGGGCATGGGATGCTCCAATCGACACACTCAGCGGCTTGCCGCCATGGCTTGAGGCGGCCACGTCTCACTGCCAACGAGGCGGGGTCGCCATGAGTGGGTGCCGGCCAGACGATTGGCAGCCCATCTCGCCTGGCGATCAGGAAAAGGCGTTGCCGAATAGTCGGCGCGCCATAATCGCAGGCACGCAAGATGCGCCAATCGACCTGATAACCGTGACGCTTCATCGCTCGAACGAAACCTCTGAATGTCTGCCCCTTGCGTGCCGGGTCGCGCCGCGTTTTCCCGTCTGGCCCTTTGATTAAAGGCCCCCAATCGAGGAACTCCTCGACGTTCTCAAGCACCCCGACGCGAAACTTGGTCTTGGCTGCCCAGCGGGACATGACCCAGGCGAGGCCACGAACGGACTTCGAGACAGGGCGGCCGCCTTTGGCCTTGGAATGGTCCCGGCAATCGGGAGAGAACCAGCCGAGCCCCACCGGCATGCCATGAACGGCCTCTTCGGGATCGACGTCCCAAACATCACCGATGGCATGCTCGCTGTCAGGATGATTGGCATAGTGAACTGCCATCGCAATGGAGTCGTGGTTGATAGCCAGGTTTACCGGTCTGCCAAGCGCCTGCTCAATGCCCTCGCTGGCCCCACCACCCCCGGCGAAGTTATCGACCAGGCCTTCAGGGCCGAACAGGTTCATGTTGGTCACGCGCTCTTCCTCCGCTTGATTTCTTGCCGCTGGCGCATGCGTGCGCATGTTGCCGCCTTGCGGTTCTGGCTGTTTTTCTTGGCCCTGGCGCGCACGTGACGAGGCAGGTCGGCAAGGCGGTTATAGAGCGAGGTGGTGCTGACGGTGATCCCCTTGGCGGCAAGCTGGCGCTGCGCCTGGGGTACGGTCATCAGCTGGGCTTCGATGCAGTCGGTCAGCATCCGGTCGATCACTGGCCAGTCCTGACGCTTCCTCCAGCCGCGGCGCTCTGGCGTCATCAGGCCGATACGCTGAGCAGCACCTTGCACTTCGAGCTGGCCGCGTCCCAGGGCCTCGCCAACCTGGGCGTAAGTAAGCCCGGCATTGATCAACTGCTCGAGTCGATCCAGTTCGGCCCGGGGCCAGGCTCTCCGCTTGCGTGCCATTTGCCACTCCTCGTCTCGTCTTGCCAGGTCACTGGTCAGGCCGCCGTGGCGGGCTCACCGCTGCCCTGGGAAAAAGCCCGGCCCGTAGGCCGGGAGTTCTTACGCAGGGAACTGAAGGGGTGCTGGCGCCCGGCTGCAGGGCGGGCCGTCACCAGCTGCTGGCGTTTGGCTCGTTGTCCACCTGGCACAGGCCAGCGATACCGGTGGGCGAGGCTCTGCTGAGGGCAGAGCGACCGAGAGTGTTAGTCGTAGCCGGGGTAGGAGAAGTCGTCGGGATCGCAGTCGAGGATCAGCTTGGCCTCGCCGTAGTAGAGGGCGATGACGAGCTTGTCGTACTTGCTGCGCCAGACGCCCATACGCTTGCCCATCACGTCGCCGTCGAGCTTGGCGGCATAAACCCGGGCTACTTGGTAGCCACCATGGTTCGGGTCGTTGTCGACCTCTATTCGGGCCGCCAAGTTATTGTCGAGTGCGTATTTGCTGCGGGTGGAATACCGCGAGGCATCATCAGGATCCTTATCGAAGTAGAGGTGGAAGAAGGAGCCCTCTTCCTCGCAAACCACTCTGGGACACTCCCAGCCGTTCTCCGTGGCCTCTTCGGCATGGTCCTCAATGAACGCCTCGAGCAGCTCCTTGAGGCTGATCGCTTCGGGAATTTCGAAGTCCTTTAGGACCTCTTCGACGCTCTCCTGTGCGCGGCGTACCATGTCGGCTGCGACGCCGGAGCCTTCCCACTTCTCGCGGATCGCGTTTGCGACCAGGTTGTTGTAGCGAGTGAGTCCCATCATGTCGTCGATGTTGCCGGGCATGGCGGCCTTGATGGCTTCCTCGACGGCCTTGCCCATGTCGCCATAGGTGCGGAAGGCGTTGTCGATCACGCTCTTGAACATCTTCTCGACGTGCTCGTCGATGATCTCCTTAGGCTTGTCGCTCTGGACGAAGGTGGAGATCTGCTGGTGGAGAAGCTGCTCGAGTGTTTGCTGAGTCATTGGTGAGATCCTTCAGTAAGGTTGTGGTGGTTCGCCTCGCCACCCATCCAGCTGATAAGCGAGTCGATGCTGGCGCCCAGGGCTCGGGTCATGAGCAGGAAGTCGGCCTCGAGGCGCACTACGGCGTCGCCGTCGTCCTCGGTTTCGCTGGCCTCGTCGATCAGGGCGTCAGCGAACCGGATTCCCTTGATGGCCAGGTCGTCGTGGAGCACGAAGCTCATTTGCCCTTCGATCTCTAGGGCGAGCTGGCTGGCCTGGCGGCCGGTGGCGAGCAGCTGCTGCATGTCGTCGCTGTCGAGGTCCACCTGGCGGCCACGCACTACGCCGTCGTCATACTTGTCCTCGAGCTCCACCTTGTCGCCCAGTAGCAGCGGGGCGGGGCGGCTGGCGTCGTCGGTGAGCCACTGCGTCATGGCGCGCATGGGTAGGGTCTGGGTAGCCAGCGGCGTGACCTTCAGGCTGCCCAGCGTCTCGCGCAGCAGGTCGAGCACTTCCTCGGCACGCTTGCGGCTGGACGTGTTGATGGCGATGAGGCTGCGGGTGGTGTCCCACCACACGTCGATGCGCTGGCGCTTGATGTGCGACTGAGGCAGCAGCTCCTCGTAGACCTGCACCTTGAGCTCCTGCTTTTCCTGACGGCGCAGCTTGCGGCATTCGCGCTGCTCGATCTCGGCGGCACGCTCTTCGACTTCCTCGCGAACTACCGAGGCGGGCAGGATGCGCTCCTGGCGTAGCATGGTGAGCAGCCGGTGACCTTGCAGGTCGTGGTGCAGTGGCTCGCCAACGATTCCAGTTGGAAAAGTCCAGCCGACGCGGCGCGCTTCCTGGGTGCCGATCGAGCGAGCGCCATTCTCGAACAGGGCCGCTTCAAGAGCCCCGGCATCGAGCTGGGGCTGGGCGTGCAGGCGGTAAAGGTAAAGATTCTTGAACCACATGATTATTCCTCCTCCGCGCTGTCCCGGTCGGTAATCCGGACTGGGAACTCACCCATGTACCAAAGCGCTATCTCGATGCCTGTGATGAAACCCTTGTGAAGGTCCGTGCCTTGCTCAAACTGCGGGGCATCTTCGTCATCACCGAAGCGAATGACCGTGTCCTTATGTGTCAGCACTGTTTGCAGTTGGTCGCGCCGATGGTTGAAGTGCTCCTGTGCGAGGATCAGCACCTTGGCGGCATCATCACTGACGGCGCCGGATTCAACCTTCTCCGCCATCTCGGCGAACGCTTCTTGAAAATTCATATCAGCACTCCTGCCAAACGGTTGTCTCAACGGGCTTGCCGCGACGTGTTACCTGAACCTTCACAGGGCGCCTGATGTGCAGCCCTCGGCACCTTCCGGCGCGTTGAGCGAATGCAATGAACTCCCGGCAGAACTGCGGTGCGTCGTAGATCGGCGATATGGGCGCCTGACGCTTGCTGTCGAGGATCTTGTCGGCTCGCTGCTTGACGCGCTCTTCCCATTCCGACGCCGGCTCGTCCGGCTTGGGGGGGGTGAGTCTCCAAGCCATGCGGAACGCTTCACTCTCAGTCATGCCGTAAACACGGAAGCTCATCTCGACCTCCTCAGAACTGGCCCAGCTGGCGCTGGGGCTGGTGGCTGGCAGGAAACGCGCTGGGGCTGGCGACCTGGTAGGCCGGCAGGGCCGGGCGCATGCCGGGGCACTGCTCGGCGGCCTTGTTCTCGTAGTCGGGCTGGCCGGCACGCTCATTGAGCGGCACGCCGCGGGCCTCTTCGGCAGCCCAGATGGCGGCGTCCTTGCAGTACTGCTGGTGGCTTACCTGCTCGATCTTGGCGTCCATGCGGGTGACCCAGCCGATAGCGGCGATCAGTGCGGCCACGGTGGTGATGGCCAGGGCGGTGGTGAATACGCTGCGCGGTGTCATGCGGTGGCTCCCTGTGCTGACGCCAGGTTGGCGTGATTGCGTGGGTAGAGGGTGACGCTGCCGTTGTTGTGCAGTTGCTCAAGCATCCAGCTCAGCCAACCGATGGCCTGCGCCTCGGTCCAGTGCGGCTCGGCGGCGATGATCACCACCAGCTCCCCGGTGCTCGGCACGTAGAAGGCGGGGCGATAGCCGGCCCTCGGCGAGCCGTGTACGGCCTCGCTCGCCAGCAGTTGGGTTTCCAGATCGGTGATGCCGTGCCGCTCGGCGTGTTTACGCCAGGCGGGCACCAGGTCGCGCACCGGGTAGGTGAAGACGGTGCCGTGGTCGTATTTGCCCGCCTCTCGGTACATGTCGTCATCCCCCAGGAAGTCGCGGTCGTAGTCGCCGGCGACTTTGCAGGCGGCGAAGACGAAGGCGAGCAGAGACAGGTAGGCGGTGATACCGATAAGCCAGATCATGAGCGGGGCTCCTGGGCTTGCTTTTTGCGCAGATCCGAGAGCGCCCATGAACAGGCTTCATCAGCAGACAGCCCTTGACCCGCTGCGAGCGGCGCTTCTGAGTCAGGCTTTTCCTTCAGCCAGGCCACCCAGTCGGTTGTTCTGGTCCTCGCCAGTTCCACGTAGAGGAACGGATAACGACCAATGAGCGCTTCTGCTTCCTCGACGAACTCAAACATGGCGGCGTGTCCTTCTGCGGCGGCGTATCTCATCAGTCGCGCCTCGAGGTAGGCCACCCGCGCCCGCAGCTGCTCGACGATGGCGCTGGGCTGGCGCCGCTCGGTGGTGTGCTTGATCTCGGTCATGTCGTGCTCCTCAGCGCAGGCGAATGAAGGTGCCGAACGTCTTTACGATGCAGTCGCGGGCTTCCATGGAGACGACGGCCCCTTGCTTGGCACTGCGCACGGTGAGCAGCACCTGTAGGTCGCCTTTCTGGCTCAGCGCCTGGCGGGCGAGGGTGGCCATGCGCGGCCCCTTGAGTTCGTCGGCCATCTGGGAGAGGGCCTGCTCGACGGTGGTAACAGCCATGGCTTACACCTCCCGACGCAGTTGGGTTTGGGTGCGCTGGATACGGATACGGGCGGTATTGCGCAGTTGGTCGTCGCCGCTGGCGAACACCACGCCGAGCGCCAGCGTCAGCACCATGACGGGAACCGGATTGATCCAGCCGGCGCTGATGGCCTTGGCGACCAGGTGGGCGGCGTTGCGAGCGCCGACACGGTCGCAGGCAAGAATGATGTGTCTACGTACAGTCGCGACTGAGCGGTGCATGGCCTCTCCGCACTGCTCGGCTGTGTTGCCCTGGGCGAGCAGAGAGACGACTTGCTGTTGGCGTTTTGTCAGGCTCATGGCTGTGCCTCGATACGTGTTTTATACGAAAATACGTAGATGCACGTACTAAGTCAAGCAAGAGGCGTAAAAAGTAGACGCAAAAAAACCGGCGCGTGGCCGGTTCTTGGAATAAGGATGCTCAGTGGGATGGCGGGAGATCAACGTAGGAAGCGTTATCTGCGCAGCTGGCGAGCGCCCTACGCACGGCCTCCGAAGCGCCCTGTGCAGGATGAAGCTGATGCTGGGTATTGTCAGCCTGCTCGGACAGTTGTGAGGAGGTTTTGCTGTCCGCGATGCGCTGCTGTTCAGTCGTCATTTTTCTTTGCCCCATGGCCGTTCCCTGTATATCAATACAGTATAATGGAAGAGTAGGTTTGGCCACCCCTCAGGGGCTCGGTCATGGTACTTGTTGGGCAAGGTGTGCTGTTGGTCAAAAAAACGCCAGTTGCTCGCGCTATTCGCTTCATGATCTGCCTCGTGTGGACGGTTGGCTCATCACCCATTCTCCACAGTTTTCGATTTATGCAAGCCCGTGCTGGCCATCGATGTGGTCTTGAGTATGCGATTGCATAATCGGCAACCTGTGGTAGGGCCCACTGGCAGATAGGGGAGCGACTGACGCTAACTGGAGGGCAATACAAAAAAACCCGCCTCGGTGGGCGGGTTCGGCTGCTGGCGTGGGAGTGTTAGGCGGATGGCAGCAGGCGCAGAATGGCAAAGACGAGGGCGCCGGCGGCCAGGATCGTGCCGACACTCCACTGGATCATGCTGGATTTTGTGTCTGAAAGCTCTGCTTTAGTGGCCAGGTTGGCAAGTCGATGGTCGATGCCTTCGAACTTGGCATCGAGCTTACCCTCAATGCGGGCAAGCGTGACCTTGATGTCGCCAACATCACGCTCCAGATGTTCTACTCGCGCTTCCAGGTTATTCATCGGCGGTTCGCCTCCCGAGCCTCCATGAGAACCATTAGCCGTGTCTAAAAAGTGCACATTACTCACTAGATCGATCCTTGGCTTTCTTCCATTCTACGACACGTTGCGCTGAGAAGGTTCGGCAACAGCCACAATTCATGCAAAATAATGCGTATAGCGATGCGAAGCCGCCTGAGTGCCGGGGCGGATGATCCACCACCAGGCGGAACAAATACAGCGGAGCTTCGGGCCCATCGGCTTGAACTAGCACGTCCTCCTTGCCGCATTCGGGGCATGCCAAGGTGGCCCCCTTATCCTGCAGAAAGTCCGCTAGGTCGGTCCCTTTAAGGGATCGCATGGCTTCTTCTAATGGATCGGGCATACGGGTCCTTGTCGATAGGCCTGCGATACGGCCATACAGCTATACAGTTCAGCGCCCCTGCGAATCGGTGCTGGGGCTGCCGGCCTGCTCAAGCTCCCGCTGCTTCATGCGCTTGTAGAGGGAGCCGATTACCATCTCGTCGGGTTGCTTGTCCTGGAGAAGCGCAAGAGCAAGGTCGCACAGCTCGACAACCAGGGAGGGTGCGGCGTTCGGGTTCAGGTCAGTAACGACGCTATCCACCAGCTCTACCATTTTCGCCCTTAACGACGCCTCGTCCGCCGGGGTGCGCGGCGTGGGGTCATCTGTATAGCCCGCGAGAAAGCCCACGCTGACCCCGTAGAGGTTCGCCAACTTTGCCAGTGTTGCCATGGGGATAGGGGCTCTACCAGCCTTCCAGTCGGATACGTACTGAGGAGACTGGTCGGCATCAATGCCGATCAGCTTGGAGATGCCGCGCTCCTTGTGGTGATTGTGATGGTCCTGCGCGGCTTTCTTCACCCTATCCCAGACCAGCTCTCGGCTCGGTTCTGTCGGCTGATTGCCCATCGATCCAGTGCTCCTGCATTGGAAGCAAAATATACGGTTTACACCGTAGTTTATCGGCAAAAGCCGTTATTGTAATTGAGCTGATTTCTGCAATTCCTTGCGTTAGTACTGTAATCTACGTATCTTGCTCCGTGTGACTGTACATTGAGCGCGAGGTACCAGATGCCTACCACCCTTCAGCATGCTCCTTTTTCTGAGGAGCAAGACCAAATTCCCCTTCGCCCGGTAACTCTTCGAGATGTGCTGATCGATTGCGGTGGGCCGGTCGCAGTTGCCGAGGCGCTTTCGCTAGCGCGAACCACTGTATACGACTGGTCCCGAAAGGGACGAGTGCCTGATTCAGACCTGCTCGAGGTCGGAGGCACCACATACAGCGAGACGATCGCTCACATGCAGAAAACTTTGAAGCTCTCTCCCAGCGCCATCCGGAAGCTGGGCCGGCGCCTGTAGCCCGCCAGGGGGAGGAACCGCCATGAATGCACCACTGCCAACCGTGGCCCTACGCAATACCCAGCCGGGCCCGGACAAAGACCTGATCGACAAGGCGACCCGACTGGCGTTCCTGGTCGAAGCCGCCGAGCGCCGGGAGCGCAAGGCCAGCCGAGACCGCCTGCTGGCGCTGATCGCTTATCACGAAACCATGGCCGAGCTGACGGCCCGCACCACGGCGTTCTGCACTGAAGCGCAGGTCCGTATCAACCGTGCCCGGGCCGATCACCTGGAGAAGGCCAAGGCGGCGAAGCAGGAGCTGGCGCAGCTCGAAGGGGGAAGGTGATGTTCGTTTTTCTGAAGCGCTTGCGCTCCATGCGGGCGCTGGCCAAGGCCGGGCGAGGCGAAGAACTGGATCGCGTTCTCTTGGCGATAGATCAGGGTGCGCAGTTCAAGGGAGCGAGCGGCGTGATGCTGCTCGAGCTGGCAAAAGACCAAGGCTGGAACGAGCACTGGATGACTCGTGAAGGACGCCAAGCATTGTCCGATGACCTGCTTGGGCAGTTGTACGCGAAGAAGGTGTCGCGCTACATCCGCGACACCCGCAACGAGCCAGTTCAGAAAGGGCTGGAGCGCTGATGCACGTTCTTGACCAAGTCGTTGAGAGCCGCCTCGACGTTGGCCCACTCATCGCTTTGGAGGAGTCCATCGACTTCGTGAAGCGCTTCGAGTCGGGTGTCCCCATAGACCGGGGCGTGACCAATGCCGACGGTACCTCTTATCCAGTCCTCGGCGGGGTTTCCGGTGCTTGCCAGTGCCTGCTCAATGGCTTCCAGCCTGCCCAGAATTTCTGCCTGCATCACCAGGACGGTTCTCAACATCTTCTCGGTTTCGGCCATGTCGTTGCTCCATTGGGTTGTGTGGAAGCTCCTAATGTAACGGGTGACGGCATGGCCGCCTATTTGCGCGGGGGTGGCTGATGCAGTTCTCGGTCACGATTAACCAGGTGAAGGCGCAGGCATGGGGTCTCAACGCTCAACAGGCCTTGTTGTTCGCCTGGTTGTACGAGGTGCCCAGCTGGGCGGACTCCCGGCAGATCGACGGCCACGTGTACTTCAACGTGGCGAAAACCAAGATCGTGGCCGAGCTGCCGCTGCTGACGGACAAGCCCGATACCGCATACCGACTCATGAAGCAGTTGGCCAAAGCCGGCCTGATAGCCATGGCCAGCTGCGACAACAAGACGTACATGCGCCTGCTTCCCAAGGCCCGTTCCTGGAACCGTGATGCTGCCCCCAAAGGGTCGGAAAAAAATCCGACCCCCGGTAACGAAGAGGCAGGGTCGGAAAAAAATCCGACCTCGGAAAATTCTCCGAACAGGGTCGGAAAAATCTCCGAGGTAGGGTCGGAAAAATCTCCGACGAATCAGGGTACCAATGATCAGACCCCCTCTCTCTCTGACGCGAGCGCGAACGAGCCGAACGTCTTCGAGCGAGCAGCCCAGCAAACCGACGATGGCCAACCGGTAGCGAGCACTCAGCGCCAGCAGCCGATGACCCTCGACTGGGAGCCGGACCTGGCTGTCTGGCAGCGCGCCTGCTTCGACCGAGGCATGGCGCCCGATGCCGACGTCAGCGAAGCCCTGATCGACTTCCGCGAACATTTCGCCGCCCAGCCCGGGCGCACCCTCACGCACGCCGACTGGACCCGCCGGTTCAACCGGTGGGTGTACGAGAACCTGAAGCGCCAGCAAGCCCAAGCCGCCACCACCGGAGGTGCCACCCATGCAAACCGCCGAGAGCGTACTCCTGCGCGCCGTCTCACCGCAGCAGAGGCGCGTGAACGTGACCGAATCGCCCGAGCAGGTGGCGGGCAGCCTGGCGACGTGTTCCCAGGCGAATACACCGCCCGGACTCGTTGAGGACGACATGGACCTGGTGTTCGACGCCATGGGCTCGCTGTTCGGGGCCAAGTTCAGCTCCCAGTGGGGCAGCTACGACGCCAACGGCACCTGGCTGGCCGAGCTATCGCACCTGAGCCGCCAGCACCTCGAGTTGGGTATCCACCGCCTGCGCCAGCAGGTGCGCGAGGCGGCCCGCTCCGGCGACGAGGCATGGCCGCCGCAGCCGGTGGCATTCGCTGCCCTGTGCGAGCCGCGCCCCGAGGACGTGGGCCTGCCTGACGTAGCGCTGGCCTGGCGCGAGGTGTGCGACCACGCCCACGAGCCCCGCCAGCACGCCTGGAGCCATGAGGCGGTACGGATGGCTGGCGCCGCGGTGGGCTGGTGGGATCTGCGCCACGTCGCGCCCAGCCGGGTCGCTCGCCTGGAGAAGCGTTTCGGCCGAGAGTACACCGCCCTGATCAACCGGGTGATGGCTGGTGAGGACCTGACCCCGCGCCAGCTGCTCGAGCACGACGGCAACCGCAGCCGGGCCGAACTGGCAGAGCGGGCAGGACGTGAGGCTGCACAGCAACGTGCCGAGGCTGCTGGCCTGCCGCACGCAATGAACGCCGACCAGGGGCTGCGTAGTCTCCGGGCGGCCCTCAAAGGAGCCTGAGCATGAACCAGATGATTCGGCACCAGCAGCCCCAGACCATGAGCAGCCGCGAGATTGCGGAGCTGACCGGCAAGCGTCACGACCACGTCATTCGCGATATTCGCGCCATGATCGAGGCGCTAGGGGATTCCCCAGATTTGGGGAATCTCCGAGAGGAGAAGGATGCGCGAGGGTTCACCGCCTGTTTCCACCTCGACCGCTACTACTCCGAAGTGCTGGTGACCGGCTACGACGTGAACCGCCGAGCCGCTGTCATTCGCCGCTGGATGCAACTTGAGCAGCAGGCCCGCCAGCCTGTCGACCCCATGCAGGTGCTCAGCGATCCGGCAGCCATGCGTGGACTGTTGCTCACCTACACCGAAAAGGTGCTGGCGCTGGAGCATGAGCTGGAAGAGCAGGCGCCCAAGGTGGCCGCTCACCAGCGCATCGCCAACACCGAGGGCGCCCTCTGCTTGCGCGAGGCCGCCAAGACTCTGCAGGTCAGCCCTTCCTTCCTGATCGATTACATGCTGGAGCGTCGTTGGCTGTACCGGGTGGGCACTAAGGGTCGACTGCAGGCCTTCCAGCCCCGCCTCGATCGCGGCCAACTGCGACATAAGGCAAACCGCGACGGCCATCTTCCGCAGGTGCTTGTCACCATGAAGGGGTTGGCCCGCCTGGGTGAGCTGATCGCGCAGGAAGAGAGTCGTGGCCAGGTGATTCACGCTCATTTCGGTGCCTATCAGCGCCAGGAGGCCTTGCTGTGAAGCCCGTGGATATTGAAGGCGCCATCCTCGTAGCCCTGCGCCGTGTCGCCATGGCCGGTGACCCGCAGCCCATGACCATCCCCGCCCTGGTCAAGCGCCTGTCCACGGCCGAGCAAGAGGGTCCGGGCTGGCGCCAGGTGGCCAACGCCGTACAACGCTTGGAGCGCCAGGGCCTGATCTACATCGCCGGAGAGGAAGAGGTCGGCGAGGTGATGCAGCCCGCATATCAACTTACCAATGCTGGTGAGCCGCTCGCTGCCCAGGCGAATCTCGCCGCCCAGGCGCGTGAGGTGGCATATGACTGAGCCAACCATCCATAACGAGGAGAAGGGAATGCACAAGCCGATCTGCATCTATCACGGTAACTGCGCTGACGGGTTCGGTGCTGCCTGGGTGGTTCGCTTTGCTCTGCGCGAGAACGTCGAGTTCCACGCCGGCCATTACGGCAACCCGCCGCCCGACGTGACCGGCCGCGACGTGATCATGGTGGATTTCTCCTACAAGCGGGCTGTGCTGCAGGCGATGGCGCTCGCCGCGCGTTCCATCCTGGTGCTGGACCACCACAAGAGCGCTGCCGAGGATCTGGCCGGTTTCCCGAAACCACATCGGTCCTTTGCCGAACACATGGCGGCCCGACATTTTGATGTCGAGGAATATGACGGTGCCATCTGGGCGCTCTTCGACATGGATCGCTCTGGCGCAGGCATGGCATGGGACTTCTTCTTCCCCGGCCAGCAGCGCCCGGCCCTCATCAACCACATCGAGGATCGCGACCTCTGGCGCTTCAAGCTGGACGGTACCCGCGAGATCCAGGCAGCCGTGTTCAGCTACCCCTACGACTTTGGGGTCTGGGATGACTTGCTCAGCCAGCACCTGGCTAGCCTGCGCAAAGAGGGCGAGGCCATTGAGCGCAAGCACCACAAGGACGTGGCCGAACTGGTGAAGGTCTGCCAGCGCCGCATGGTGATCGCTGGCTTCGATGTGCCTGCCGCCAGTCTTCCCTACATCTATTCGAGCGATGCCGGCCACCTGATGGCCCAGGGCGAGCCGTTCGCCGCCTGCTACTGGGATACAGCGGAGGGCCGGGTATTCAGCCTGCGCAGCTCGGACGAGGGCGAGGACGTCTCTGCCATCGCCTCGCAGTTCGGTGGCGGTGGGCATCGCAATGCCGCCGGGTTCCGGGTTGGCCCGGATCATGAGCTGGCGCGCCAGTGGGTGGCTCGTGACTGAGCACGTCAAGGGCGGCCCCCTGGCGCGCCAAGCCGCCATGCTCTGCGAGCTGCCGACGTTCGGCCTCTACCTGGACCAGCGCCGCCGCTGGCGAGAGTCCCTGACTCACTCGCAGCTGCCTGACGGCACCCACAGCCCGCAGGATGCCGCCGACGCGATACGCAAGGCCTGTGGTGTGGCCAGCCGTGCCCAGCTGGACCACAACGAGATGGCTGGCGCGATGTTCAAGCGGATTTTGAGCGACTTCGGCAACTGGAAGAGGAGAGAGGGCCTGTGAAGTGCATCTGCATCTACTGCGGTCACGAGACCCACTATGGCGACCAAGGCGGCCCTACCTGGCAGGAAGCTCACCAGTTGATGGTCAAGCACGACCAGCGGTGCCCCCAGAACCCGCTCGTGCAGGAGCTTTCGCGCCTTCGTTCAGAGGTCAGGGCAGCCCGCAACACGATCGGCGACAGCGTGACCGGGCCTGCTGGGCTGACCGCAGTGTCGATATTGGAGCAAGCGCTGCGGGGTGAGGCATGACCTTGCGCGTGCAAGCCACCGCCGGCAAGCCGCGGCGGAAGCGCAGCCTGAAGAAGGATGGTACGCCCAGGGCCAAGCCGGTGGACTGGGAGGGCAACGAGCAGGCGGTGGTGATCCGTTGGCTGCTGGGCGAGAAGATGCGCGGCACTGAGGTTGGGCAGCTCTACGACCACATCTATCACGTGCCGAACGGTGGCCAGCGCCACAAGGCCACGGCCGCGGCTCTCAAGCGCCAGGGCGTCAAGGCTGGCGTCAGTGATCTTCCTGTTCGCCAGGCCCGCGGCGGCTGGCATGGCCTTTACTTGGAGTTCAAGGCTACCCCGCCCAAGGATGCCGCGCTGGCGCCCAGTCAAAGGGAGTGGCTCGAGGGGAGTGAATACGAGGGCTATTGCGCTGTGCTGGCGCGTGGCTACGAAGAGGCAAAGGCAGTGCTGAGGGAATACGCCAGTTGGCCGCGCACCCAGGTGGTGGGCGACCGGCTGGCGCTGCAGAACGGTACCGAGTGGCGGACAGGGGGAGAGGGCGATGGGGATGGCTGCACTGGCACTGACGACACAGCGGACTGAGCGAGGGGCAACTGTGGCGGATCTTGAGCGTATGGGTATCTGGCGGCTGCGTGAGATTGCACGGCAGACGCATCCGGAGCACGTGGACGAAGCCGCGCGGGTTTTTGTGCGGCGCGTACTCGAAATGGAAGCCGAGCGCCGCACACTGTACGAAGACCACGAGCGCCTGCAGGGCTACCACAGCCACAGCCCGATGGCGCCTGGGTTCGCGCCAGGCGGTACCGATATTGCCCGGGAGCCGTTGGCGGCGCTGTACGATCGGGGCATCCGGTACCACGAGGACCACGAAGCCGCGCGGCGCTGGATCGCCGCGGCGAGGCTCTCGCCCAGGAAGCTGCTTGCGGTGCTGATCCAGGCGCGCAAGCTGGACAGGCGCGTACCGGGAGAGTGGGGTGCTCACTACGACGACATTGCCCGGTTTATCCAGCACTACGCCAAGCGGCTAGGATTCAGCGTGTCGGGACACGTATTCGACTGCATCGGACAGGATGATCAGGGGCGCCCGCAGCTCAGATCGACACGGACGGTGAGGGCGTTCAGCAACGGCCAGGCGATCAAGGATGCAGCCAAGTCAGGCAAGGCCGAGTTGATCCTTCAGGCGAAGGCGGGAATTCTCTAATACAGCACATGTTGTGCTTTCTCCACGGTAGATGTACAGTGCTGGTAGCTTGGCGATGTTGCCGCCAGCCGCCAGACACAATGAAGCCCTGCCGATCCCGGCGGGGCTTCTCCGTTTATGCCGCCTGACGTTCCCCCTTCCCCAGCGTCAACAGGGCGGCGCCCAACACGTCATCAGCGTGTTCCCCTGCCATGGATGGCCCTTTTCCGTGATGGCACCGCCTGGTGTCTTTGCCCCACGTGCGGGGCCTTTCTCTTCTGAGGTGACGCCATGCGTTACATCACCCTGCATTGCGCGGCCACGCCGGCGCGGATGGATATTGGCGTTGCCGAGATTCGGCGCTGGCATCTGGAGCGGGGCTTCAAGGACGTTGGCTACCACTACGTTATCAGGCGTGACGGCACCCTGGAGCGCGGTAGGCCTGAGCATGTCACCGGCGCCCATGTGGGCGGGCACAACACCGGCAACCTTGGCATCTGCCTGGTTGGTGGTGTGGCAGACGATGCCAAGACGCCGCAGAACAACTACACGCAAGCGCAGTGGGACACGCTCCGCGAGTTGCTGACTGACCTGCATAAGCGGTACCCGGAAGCAATCATCATGGGGCACAACGGTTTCCCTGGGCACGAGAGTCGCGGCTGTCCCTGTTTCGATTGGCGCTCCTATCGCGATGCACTTCACAACGAATATTGGGCGGATAAAGCCCCAGAGTGGCATGGCCACTGGATCGAAGAAATCGACGCAGTAGAGGCCGGATAGGCCCGCTGAACTCCATGTACGCAGACCCACCAGGAGGCGGGATGTCTGAGGAAAATCCCGATACCGCCGTGAGGAAGAAGCCGATCATGGAGCGCCACTTTCAGAGTTTCCTGCTCTCAATTGTCACGCTGCTCGTGGGCTGGCAGGGCTTTACAACCTTCGAGCTCAGCAAGGCGGGCGCCCGGCAGGATGAGCGAATTCTGCACCTGACCCAGCAAGTCGCCGAGATCCACCGCGAGCTGAGAGAGCAGCGCGACAACAACGTTTCGCTCACTGAGTTCGAGCGGCGAATGGGCGAGCACCAGCGCGAGATTCACAGCATCCGTGACCGGGTGCGCACCCTCGAGGAACGGAGATGATGAGAACTCACACTGTCCTGATAACCCTGCTGCTGTCTGTGCTTGTGCTCACTGCCTGCGCGGTCAGCCCCCAGCTGCCGTATCAGTACGCCACGCTCAAGCTGATTGAGCGAGACGCGGTCACCGCCGGTGCGGTCATGGATCGCGTCGAGCGCGTGCAGGCATTGCTCGACAACGAGCACGAGCTGTCGGTGATCGATCTTGATCAGCAGGTGAAACAGATCGCGGGCTACTCGGCCCTGCCGGCAAGCGACCGGCTGTTGATCGACGCCTTGATTGGCGACCTGAGTCACGACCTGGGCATTGCCATCGACTCACCTCTGACCGATGAGCACCGGGAGCGATTGCGGTTGCGCCTGGAGTGGATCGCCCAAGCAGCGGCCATGGCTGACTGACCATGCCGCGCTTCGAGACACAGCCCACCATCACCAGGGTGCCCGGGCCATACCCGTGGCGCCTCGAGGCTGATCTCATCTACCACAGCGACATCGTGGGAAGGATTGTAGTGCCTGCCGGCTATTGCACCGACTTCGCCTCGGTGCCTCGGCTGCCGGTTGTGTACTGGTGGACAGGCGGCCGCGCCGTGCTGCCCGCCATCATTCACGACTACCTGTACGACTGCTGGACCAAGCGCATCACCCGCAAGGAAGCCGACCGGGTATTCCTCGAGGCCATGACCAGCCACCGCGACCCCAGGCGCTGGGCGACACGTCAGGCCATGTACTGGGGTGTGCGCGTAGGGGGCGGTCGGCCATGGCGGCGAGACTCTACCGACAAGTGCGTGGGCTGACGGCCCGCGTCTGGTTCGTTGCCCTGATCCTGCTTTGGGTGATTGGTCTGATCTACTTCGAGGTGCTGGCATGGATGAATCCATTGAAAGACTGGTCGCTGCGCTCGAGGCGCAGACGTCAGCAATGAACAGCCTGGCCGAGAGCAACCGTCAGCTGGTGGACTACCTGATCGCTCACGAGGCTGACGAGATAGACGAGGAGCGCCAGCCCGAGCAGTACCTGGACGGCACCCCATGCCGCTAAGGACAGCCAAGCCATGCCGCGACCGGCTGTGCAACCGCACGACGCGGGAGCGGCACGGCTACTGCGAGGAGCACGCCGACCAGGCCAAGAGCTGGACGCGAGGCCGGGCAGGCAGGGGCAGAGGTGGACGCCCGTGGCGCCGACTGCGTGCCGCGGTGCTGGAGCGTGATCGATACCTGTGCCAACCCTGCCACCGGCAGGGCCAGGCAGCACCAGCTACCGAGGTTGACCACATCGTGCCAGAGGCCGAGGGCGGCCCCACGGTGGCGAGCAACCTCGAAGCCATATGCGGGCCATGCCATAAGGCGAAGACGCAGCGAGAGGCGCTGAGGACTCGCCCTGCCCCGGACTGACACCCGGGGGCGGGTCAAATCTCTGGAGGCCTCGCCAGCGGACACCGCGCCTTCAGTCACTTTTTTTTACGCGAGAAATAACGAAGAAAATCCCAGGGGGCCCGGATGACGAATGCTGCACCGGTGCGGGCCTCGGGTGGGGGGCGAAAGCCGAAGACCTCGAACCAGCACAAAAGCTCACTGACCCGCATCGCGCCGCCGGATGAGCTGATCGACGAAACGGCGGTTCGGCTCTGGAAGACCCAGTCGAAGATCCTGATCCAGCGCGGAACATTCGAACTCGAGGATGCGCCGCTGCTGGTCGCCTACTGCAACAGCTTCGCCCTGATGCTCAAGGCCGAACTCAAGATCACCGACTGGGCGGCAGACGATGGCGGCATGGTCGTGAACACGGCCGACGGCAGCATCAAGAAGTCGCCCTACGTCAACGTGCGCAACGACTGCATCGCTCAACTGACCCGCACCGGCTCGCTGCTGGGGCTGGATCCGCTCACGCGCCTGCGCATGCTCGGTGCCGGTTCCGGCGGCGACGATGGAAATAACGAGGGCAATGAATTCGACGAGTTCTGACCATGGCCGCCTACCCGAACGTCAACGCGGCGCAGAAGTACGCGCGCGACGTTGTCGGCGGCCGGATCGTCGCCTGCAGCTACGTGAAGGCGGCCTGCGCTCGACACCTCAATGACCTGAAGGCCAGCAAGGCCAAGAGCTATCCATACCGGTTCGACCGCGACAAGGCCGAGCGGGTATGCAGGTTCGTGCAGCTGCTGCCCCACACCAAGGGCGAGTGGGCCCGGGGCAATCAGCGCATCGTGCTGGAGCCCTGGCAGCTGTTCAGCTTCGCCATGGTGTACGGCTGGGTCCGCAAGAAGGACGGATTTCGCCGGTTCCGCGAGGTGTACGAGGAAGTCCCGCGGAAGAACGGCAAGTCGATCAAGGTGGCTGGCGCTGGGCTCTACGCCTTCTGTGCCGACAACGAATATGGCGCCGAGGTCTACTGCGGCGCGACCAGCGAGAAACAGGCCTGGGAGGTGTTCCGTCCGGCGCTGAAGATGGCCCGCAAGCTGCCCAATCTGCGCAAGCGGTTCGGCATCGTGCCGTGGGCCAAGAAGCTCGAACGCACCGACGGCTCTGTATTCGAGCCGGTCATTGGTGACCCGGGCGACGGCAGCTCGCCATCGATGTCCATCGTTGACGAATACCACGAGCACCCCGACTCGCGGCTCTACGACACGATGATCACCGGCATGGGTGCCCGCTCACAGCCGCTGCTGTGGGTGATCACCACCGCCGGCTTTGACATCGCCGGGCCCTGCTACGAGATGCGCGAACGCGCGGTCGAGATGCTGGAAGGTACCAGCGTCGATGACGAGCTGTTCGCGATCATCTACACGATCGACAAGGGCGACGACTGGACCAGCGACGAGGCCATCCTCAAGGCGAACCCCAACGCCGGCGTCTCGGTCAAGCTGGACTATCTGCGCTCCCAGCGCGACAAGGCCGTTGCCAGGGCGCGCCTCGCCAACAAGTACAAGACGAAGCACCTCAACATCTGGGTTACCAGCAAAGAGGGCTTCTTCAACATGGAGGACTGGGCGGCCTGCGAGGATCGCTCGCTGAGCATCGACCAGTTCAGAGGCGAAGACTGTTACCTGGCGTTCGACCTTGCTCGCAAGCTGGACATGAACAGCATGGCCCGGCTGTTCGTGCGGCAGATCGAAGGCAAGGCCCATTACTACAGTGTCGGCCCCCGCTTCTGGGTGCCGGAGGATACGGCATTCGATGGCGAAGACCGGCGGCTCAGCGAACGCTACCAGGGCTGGATCGAGTCGAAACACCTCGACGCGACTGACGGCAGCGAGATCGATTACCGCGAAATCCTCGAGTGCGCGAAAGAGGCGAACCTCGAGACGCCGGCGAGAGAGGCGCCCATCGACCCGCACGGCGCCACGAACCTTTCGCACCACCTGGACGACGAGGGCGTTAACCCGATCACCACCGTCCAGAACTACACCAACATGAGCGACCCGATGAAAGAGCTCGAGGCGGCCATCGTCGCTGGGCGATTCCATCACGACGGCAATCCGATCATGACCTGGTGTATCGGCAACGTGGTCGGTAAGTACTTGCCGGGCAACGACGACGTGGTGAGGCCCATCAAACAGGGCAGCCACAACAAAATAGACGGTGCGGTAGCGCTGATCATGGCCATCGGCCGCGCCATGGCGTCCGCCCAGGTGGGTGATGACGGCCTCGATGGATTCGTAGACAACCCGATTATGGTGGGCATCTGATGTCGAAAGCGAAACCCGGTCGCGTCAGGTCGGCCCTGTTGAACTGGCTCGGCGTCCCGATCAGCCTCACTACCGGCGAGTTCTGGGCCGAATGGCACGGCCAGTCCTCAAGCGGCAAGTCGGTATCGGTGGACAACACCATGCAGCTGTCTGCTGCCTGGGCCTGTGTGCGCCTGCTCTCAGAGACGATCTCCACCCTGCCGATTCGGCTTTACGAGCGTCAGGCTGATGGCTCGAGGGTACCTGCCACCCAGCACCCGATGTATCGCATGATTACTCGGCGGCCGAATGCCGAGATGACCACGGCCCGGTTCCTGCTGATGATCGTGGCCAGCCTGTGCCTGTGGGGAAACGCTTTCGTCGAAAAGCGCCGGGTCGGTCAGCGTGTCGTCGCCTTGGTGCCGCTGCTGCCCCAGAAGATGGGCGTGAAGCGCCTGGAGAGTGGCCGCCTCGAGTACAAATACACCGAGAACGGCAAGCCTCGCTTGATCGCCGAGAAGGACATCATGCACATCCGCGGCTTCGGCCTCGATGGGGTGTGCGGCATGCTCCCGGTCAGCACTGGCCGCGACGTCTTCGGCGGCGCCATGTCAGCCGACGAGGCCGCCTACAAGGTGTTTGCCCAGGGCATGCAGGCGTCAGGCATCCTCAGCGCGGATAGCACGCTGAAAGAGGAGCAGCGGGAGCGCCTGCGCAAGAACCTGGAACGGTTCATGGGCTCGAAGAATGCCGGCAAGGTGATGGTGGCCGAGGCCGGCATGAAGTACCAGAGCATCACCATGAACCCCGAAGCGGCCCAGATGCTGGAGACGCGGGCATTCAGCGTCGAGGAGATCTGTCGCTGGTTCCGAGTGCCGCCGTTCATGGTCGGCCACATGGATAAGCAATCCAGCTGGGCATCCAGCGTGGAAGGCATGAACCTGCAGTTCCTGACCAACACCCTACGCCCGATCCTAGAGAACATCGAACAGGAGATCGACCGCTGCCTGCTCGAGGATGACGAGCGCTACTACGTCGAGTTCAGCGTCGAGGGGCTGCTGCGCGCCGACAGCGCCGGCCGCGCGGCGTACCTCTCGCAGATGACGCAGAACGGCCTGATGACACGCAACGAGGGCCGCCGCCTGGAGAACCTGCCCGAGAAGGAAGGCGGCGACCAGCTCACCGTGCAATCGAACCTGGTGCCCCTGGAGCAACTGGGCGAGGCGACAGGCAACGATGGCGAGCGCGCCCGCGCCGCCTTGAGGCACTGGCTCGGCGAGCCTGACCCGAACCAAAAAGACCCTTCCTGACCTTCGGAGCAAACCGATGACGATCAAGAATCTTCCGGCCGCGCCGGAGGCACGCCCGCGCCAGGGCATGCAGTGCGAACTCTCACCCCGCGCCATGGAGCGCTGGAACCCGGGCCTGTACGCCGCCACGGATGACAGCGACAACACCATCACCATCTACGACCCCATTGGGGCCGACTACTTCGGTGATGGTGTAACGGCCAAGCGCATTGCTGGCGCCCTGCGTTCGATCGGCTCGGGCGACGTGATCGTCAACATCAACAGCCCCGGCGGCGATGTATTCGAGGGCCTGGCGATCTACAACCTGCTCCGCGAGCACAAGGGCAAGGTCACCGTGAAGGTGATGGGGCTGGCGGCCAGCGCCGCCTCGTTCATTGCCATGGCCGGCGACGAGATCCAGATTGGCCGCGCCGCGTTCTTCATGGTGCACAACGCCTGGGTGCTGGCCATGGGCAACCGCAACGACCTGAGGGAGGTCGCTGACTGGCTGGAGCCCTTCGACCAGACCATTGCCGACATCTACGCCGCACGCACCGGCATCCCCATCGATGAGGTCAAGTCGTCCATGGATGACGAGCTCTGGATCGGTGGCGCGGAAGCCGTCGACCTGGGCTGGGCAGATTCTCTGCTGCCTTCCGACGAGGTGCGCGAGAGCGCGAACGCCCGCACGGACAGCAAGCTGGCGGCTCGCAAGATGGATGTTGCCATGGCACGCGCCGGCATCTCCCGCAGCGAGCGCCGCTCCCTCATGCAAGCTTTCAAGTCCGACACGCCGAGCGCTGTCGGCAACGGTACGCCAGGCGCTACCGACCACGAGGCCGCTACGGCCGAAGCCTACGCCGACTTCGAAAAGATGGTCGCGCAAATCATCCAGTCACCGGAGAACAGCCATGACTGACAAGACGAATGCACAGCTCCTGGCGGACGCAACCAAGGCCCTGGAGAAGGTCCAGAGCGAGCTGAGCCAGAAGGCCGAGAATGCCCTGAAGGAAGCGCAGAACAGCGGTCAGCTCTCGGCGGAAACCAAAGAGGCCGTTGACCGCCTGCTGACCACTCAGAACGGCCTGCAGGAATCGGTCAACACCCTGAAGGCCAGCCTGGGCGAACTCGAGCAGGAATACGCCCGCATGCCGATCAACCGCGCCCAGAATGCCGCGAAGACCGCCGGCCAACTGGTCGCCGAGTCCGACAAGCTCAAGGCCTTCGCCTCGAGCGTGGAAGGCGGCAAGCGGATCAACGTCTCGGTGCCCCGCGCCGCGCTGACCAGCGCCGACGTTGCCGAAGGCGTGGTAGAGCCGCAGCGCCTGCCTGGTATCGACGTGATGCCCAAGCAGCGCCTGTTCATCCGCGACCTGATCGCATCTGGCCGCACCGGCTCACCGGCGATCTTCTGGGTGCAGCAGACTGGCTTCACCAACAACGCCTCAGTGGTGGGCGAGAACCCGGAAGGTGGTAAGCCCTACAGCGACATTGAGTTCGCCACCAAGATCACCCCGGTGCAGACCATCGCGCACATGTTCAAGGCGTCCAAGCAGATCCTGGACGACATGGCACAGCTGCAGTCCATGGTCGATGCCGAGCTCCGCTACGGCCTGAAGTACGTCGAGGAGCAGGAGATCCTGTTCGGTGACGGCACCGGCAACCACCTGGAAGGGATCGTGCCGCAGGCCTCGACCTTCGCCGCGGCGTTCAGCGTGGAGAGCCAGACCGGTATCGATGACCTGCGCCTGGCCATGCTGCAGGCGCAGCTGGCGCGGTTCCCGGCCAGCGGTCACGTGCTGCACTTCATCGACTGGGCCAAGATCGAGCTGACCAAGGACAGCCTGGGCCGCTACATCCTGGCCAACCCCTCGGCGCTCACCGGCCCGACCCTGTGGGGCCTGCCGGTGGTGGCCACCGAGGCCAACGCCTTCCAGGGCAAGTTCCTCACCGGTGCGTTCAGCGCTGGCGCTCAGATCTTCGATCGCGAAGACGCCAACGTGGTGGTCTCCACCGAGAACGCCGACGACTTCGAGAAGAACATGATCTCGATTCGTTGCGAGGAGCGGCTGGCGCTGGCGGTGAAGCGGCCCGAGGCCTTCGTCTACGGTGACTTCACCGTGCCGACCGGCGGCGATTGATCATCGCTGAAAGCCCACCACCGGGCCGCCCTCTCAGGCGGCCCGGCTTCGAGGATGTATCGATGAAGCTGACCCTGTCGAAACCGATCTACCACAAGGGCGCGGTTCTGATCTCCGGTACCGAGCTGGAAACCAATGACAGCCACGGCCGCGAACTGCTGCGCAAGGGCTACGCCACCCAGCCCCAGACCAAGCAGCCCCCGGCCGCCAAGACACCCAAGGCTGCAAAGGGTGGCAGCAAGGCCCAGGACGCCAAGGCCAACGACGAATAACCCCAGGCAGCGCAACCGGTACCGACCATGCTCGATCTCGAAATCATCAAACAGCACTGCCGCATCGAGCCCGACGAATCGGACGAGGATGCGCTGCTGGAAACCTACTCGAATGCCGCTCGCCGGTACGTCGAGAACTACACCGACCGGCCGCTCTACGAAACGCCCGAATCGGCCGAGGAATCCCCGCATGAGGAACCACTCGTGCTGGACGACGACATCACCACGGCGATGCTGCTGATGATCAGCCACTGGTACGCGAACCGTGAGGCGGTAGTGATCGGGTCGATTACCTCTGAGGTGCCGATGGCCGTTGAGTCGCTACTCCGCCCGCACAGGATCTACGGACTATGAGAGCCGGACGTCTCCGCCACCGGGTCACGCTCGAATGGTGGCAAGCCGGGCCACGCACTGACTCCGGGGCAACGCCGCCTGACTGGGTGCCTGGCGCCACTGTTTGGGCTGAGGTCGAGCAGCTACGCGGCCAGACGCTGTTCGCAGCACAAGCCGCCAGCGCAGAGACCACCGCGAGAATCCGGATGCGTTGGCGCCGCGAAGTCGCTGAAGCCACCGGCAAGACCCTGCGTATTCGTCACGGCGACGTGACCTATCAGGTTGAGGGCCGCCCGATTGACCTTGGTGGGAAGCGGGTAGAGCTCGAGGTGATGTGCCATGAGTGGGCATGACTGGCAGGTTCGTGGCGTTCACTTGCAGGAGATCCGCCGCGAGCTGAAACAGCTCGAGGAAAACCTGCAAGAGCGTGCCGTGCGTGCGGGCCTGGTGCAAGTAGCAGCCCCGGTCAAGCGCGAGGCCAAGCGTCTGGCGCCGACAGACAGCGGTGACATGGCCCGAGCAGTGGGTCATCTGAACCTTAACCGCCGACAGCGTACCCGTCTTGGCATGAAGGTCGGCACCGTCGGAATACTGGTAGGCACCAACCGTCGTATTAACGGCCGCTTTCAGGGACGCAAGGGCAGGTGGCAAGAGCACGGCACCGAGCGCATGGAAGCCAACCCTTTTCTGTGGCCAGCCATGCAGCGGCATAACACCGGTGCGGCTGGCAGGTTTTATCAGGGCCTGAGCCGATACCTCGATCGGCAGCGTCAACAAGGGAAGATCATATGATCGACCAGATCCTGGCGGCGCTGGCCGCCGCCGGCATCAGCGCTCAGCGCTCGAGCGATGCCGATCCCAGTCGCGCCGACACCGTACCCGGCCTGGTGGCGCTGGTGGACCCTGTAGTAGATGGAAAGCTGTGGCCGCTCAACCTGCCCAGCGATGCGCCTGAGCAGAACGGCGTCTACCAGATGGCCGCCATAGATGACATCGAAGTCGACGGCTACCGACTGGGCCGGGTAGACACCTATGTGCTCAGTCTGCGTAGCCCTACCTTCGATCCGCTACGCACGATGACCGACGCCCTAATTGCCAGGTTGGCAGAGCATGCCGGCATCGAGAGCTGGGACATCACCGACGCCGCCACCGACTACGAGTTCGACCAGAAGCAGTACCGGGCTCATTTCGAGTTGCAGTCGTCGAGCTTAGCTACGGCAGCGCCGGCCCTGCCAGCGGCATTCGTGCACCATGTCCAGGCCTCGGCCTCTCCCAATGCGCTGAGTACGTTTGATGTAAGGCAGACGGTAACAGAGCAATTGGTCATCGTGCTCATCGCCGACCAGGACGACCTGCAAGCGCATCGCCAGGCGTGCACCGATGCGCTGCTTGGTCTAGAAGACCCCCAAAATGCCGTAACACCGCTGGAGTATGCCGGCGGGCAACGGGTGGCTGTATCCGGCCGCCATGTCTACTGGCGCGAGCTTTACAGCTACCAGCGCCTCATTCGCAGCGCCTGACTACCCAGGAGGCCCCATGCCCAACCAAGGCGGTCGTTACGTCATCCGTAACGGCAAACGTGAGCTCGTGCACCGCACGAAGGAAGCCGCGCCCAAACAGCACTCGGCCAAGGCACCTGCCAAGGCCCAGCCCAAGCCCGCCGCCACGGCAGCGGAAAGCAAATCAGTAGAGGAGAAGGGCGATGCCTAGCATGAGCTGGCGCCGCCGCCTGGCGGTGGTGAAGATCGAAAGCGTGTACGGTGAGGCCGCGGCCAGTATGACCGACGGCACTATCCTGGAAGTGGTAATGCTCGACGCGGGCAACCCGTACGATGGCAACACGGTAGAGCGTGAGCGCATGCGCTACGGCTTTGGCGCCTTCGAGCAGATCAATACGGGGCCGTACGTGACTCGCCAGATTCGCGTGCCGTTCGCTGGTCACGGCACTAAGGGAGAGCCGCCTGCATACGGTCCGCTGCTGCGTGCATGCGCTATGTCCGAAACCATCGACGCGACTGAAGGCGAAGAGAAAGTTGTCTATCAGCCGGTCAGTGAGGGGCAGGAATCCGTCGAGGTCTGGTGGTTTGAGGATGGTCAGGCGCAGCAGATTCAGGGCGCTCGCGGCACCTGGAGCATGTCTGCCGATGCCCAGGGGCTGCCCTACATCGAGTTCACGATGACGGGTCTCTATAAGCGACCGGAGCTGATGCCCCAGGTTGAGGGCGAGCAAGCGGTTCAGGCCGGTGAAGTGCCCATCAACAAGCAGAACAGTCAGTTCAGCCTGTTCAATGTGGCGTCGCGTCTGCAATCCATGTCGCTCGATATGGGCAATCAGGTGGAGTACCGTAACCTCGTCAATTACGAGGGCGTGCACATCACCAATCGCCAGGCACAGGGCCAAATCAACATTGAGGCGCCCCGTCTCGACGAGAACAACATGTTCGAGAAGGTGGAGAGCCACCAGGGCACGACCACCGGACCAGTTGTCCTGACTCATGGCACCACCCCAGGCAATATTATTGAGGTGGCCGGTGGGCAGGTACAGCTGGCCAATATCTCGCCGCAGGATAACCAGGGCGTCATGCACTACCAGATGGATGCCCGCTTCCTGCCAACCGCCAGCGATGATAACGACTTCACGCTGACCTACATGTAACAGCTCCGCCGTGCCGCCCTTGGGCGGCACCGTAGTTCCTGTCCGACCGACACCAAGGAAACCTCATGACCTTCGTACTCAAGGCCATTCCCGATACCACCCTTGACGTGACCGTTCACGTGCCCGGCGAAGAAAAACCCAGCACCATTACCGCCACCTGGAAACTTCACAAGTGGGACCAGTTTCAGGATCGGGTCAAAACCATGCAGGCTGGTGACCTCAGTGATGAGGAGCTTGTCGAGCAAGACCTGATTGGCCTTGGCGGTATCAAGGACGAGAAGGGTGTCGATGTTCCGTACTCGAAGGATCTTGCTGCCCAGCTGCTGCAGCTCGGCTACGTTCGGCGCCCGCTGCTGGCCAGCTGGTTCGAAGCCCAAAACGGCCGCAGCAAGGCCGCGGCAAAAAACTAACCGCCGCCGGCCGGTGGTGGGCGGGAGCCGGTCGGGTGCAGGATCAGACCGCAGATGATGCCCGGCGCCTGGGCATCAAGCCTGCGCAGCCCGCCAAGCCGCAAGAATTCGAAGTATGGGAAGAGCATTGGGAGGCGTTACAGGTGTTCCTCGCCTGCCGCACTCAATGGCGCATTATCGCAGGGATGAGCGGGGCCCAGCACCAGGGGCTTGATTACCCGGCAGTAGAGAGCGTGATGCGCATGCGAGGTGTGGTCGACACCGGAAGAGTGCTCGAGCAGCTTCAGCATAGAGAATCAGGAGGGCTGGAAGGTCTGAGCGAAAAGTAGCCCCCCTCGTAACACTGAGTTACTCTCGATGTGTATTCATCGCAGGGGTAGCGGGCCTGGCGAAACCATCTGGGAGCTATGCGAAGGATACGGGGGCTTCGTGGAAGTTGGTCACGAAGGGGACAGGGTAAATCAAGGTAAGATTCATGACGATCAGGAAGCTGCCGGATCGGCATCGCTGGGAGGGCTGGGTTGCCCTGGCCTGGATTTTGGCTATTCTCGCCATCATCGTGGGCCTTTGGTTAATTGGCGTCCACGGCAAAATACAAGTTCCACGTGGCACTGATTTCCGCGGCAATGTTCAATGGGTGACAGAGTTAAATATTGTGGTGTGGGCTGCTGCCATCGGTCAGGCAGTTGGAGCTCTGATGCTGGCGGCCATCTTCAGCATGCTGAATAGCACTTACCAGAACTCGTGCGATATTTTGGCTGGCCAAGCAGGCATTGAAAGCTTGCCTGAAACATACCGGCCGGCCGGCGCGAGCCCAGACGAGCCAGACCTAAGTGAAACTGAGGTCGATAATGCTGACTATGGCGTGCCGGGCCTCACCGTCGTGTCGGTGCATCAAGTGTCGCCGCTGCGTGAGTTTGTAAAGCCGGGCTTTGCTTTATTGGCAGTAAATGGCAAGGGGGTGACTTCAGAGCTTGCAGCAGCTCAATCTTTGGTAAAAGGGAAAAACTATTTTACTTTCCGCGACGATCACTGGGGGCAGTTCAAAATCGAAGTAGAAATGCAGCCTGGTCCCTTGCATATACGCTTTACCTAGATAGCCACTCATCTGAAGCCCAGCCTAAGAGCTGGGCTTTTTCTTGCCTGCAATTCGAGGTAGCCCATGGCGCAACAGTATAAAACTGGCCTGATCATCACTGGTGATGCCAGTGGTGGCATTCGTGCCATCCAGGCGACCGATAAGGAGCTCTCTCAGCTCAATCGCGGTTTTGATCAGGGTAGCGCCCGCTCCAAGACGTTCGCCAAGGATGTGAACGGTACGAGCCGTGAGCTGCAGCTGTTGCGTCGAGCGGCGGCTCCGATTGGAGCTGTGCTGGCTGGCATGTTTGCTGGTCGAGCACTGCAAAGCCAGATCGACTATGCCGATCAGCTGCAAAAAACCAGCCTGCGTATCGGGGCCAGCACCGAGGCCCTTAGCGAATACACCTATGTGGCAAAGCTATCGGGTGTCGAGTTCGGCCAGTTGACGAATGCCTGGCGTGCTGGTGCACGGCGCATCGCCGAGGCAGCTCAGGGTACAGGCAGTGCAAAGAAGGCGCTCGAAGATCTCAACCTGAGCGCGCAAGAGCTGGCGCGGCTGAAGCCCGAGGATCAGTTCGAACGCATCGCCGCGGCAATGCAGGGCTACGGCAACGAGGGTGACCGTGCTGCGTTGGCACAGCGCATCTGGGGCCGCGAGGGCGTGGTGCTGACTCAGATAGTCAATCAGGGCACCGATGCTATCCAGGGGATGCGAGAGGAGGCTCAGCGGCTAGGGCTGACAATTAGCCAGGACACGGCCAATTCAATGGCTGACTACAACGACGAGGTGGTGCGGCTGCAGGCGGTGGCGGAGGGCGTGTCTCGGCAGATCCTTGCCGAGCTGGTGCCGGCCATGACCAGCGCGCTCCAGGCCACAAGCGGCCTTGTCGCAGAGCTGGGCGGTGCTGAGGCCATTCTCGACGGTATCAAGATGGGGGCGACCGGGGTCGCGGCCGTAATGGCGGGCCGTTACGCTGGCTCCTTGGCGACGGCCACGGCAGCGAAGCTAGCAGCCACTCGACAGGCGATCGCCTACCAGGCTGCTCTCGCGCGTATGGCAGGTGTTTCGGGCACAGCGGCTGCGTCACAGATTGCACTGGGGGCAGCAGTGCGGGGCGCTGCCGGCGCAATGGCCCTGGTCGGTGGGCCGGTGGGTGCTGCCGTGTTGGCCGGGGCCGGTATCTACTATTTCCGCGAGGAACTGGGGCTGGTTCAGCCGGAAGTTCGCGCCTCGGCGGAGCGTGTCGCTGAGCTGACTGGCAGTCTGGACGCTCTCAGCCAGGCGGCGGTAAGGACTCGCATTTCACAGCTGACAGCTGATCTGGCCGAACTGAAAACCGAGTTCCTCGAGATTACCGAGATCGGCACATCGACTGACCCTGGCCGTATTCGAGGCTCAGGCGTGTTGGGTGTTGCCGCAGGCGAGGTGGGGCGTCAAGCGGCAGCAATCCGAGATTCCGTCGATGGGTTGGTAGAGGGGCTGTATAGCGCCGAGACAGAAGCCGAGATAAAGGCCTTCGAAGCTGCTATTGCCGGGCTCGAGGAGCATCTCGAAAAGCTCGAAGGTACGGCGATCACTATCCCCCCTGTCATCGGCGATACTGATAAGGCCAACCAGGAAGCCGCTAAAGCCGCCGACCAGCACGCTAATGCTCTCGAGGCCCTTCGCCGTGAGATGAACCCTGGCCGCGCCGAGGCGGCCAAATACGCAGAGCGAACCCAGACTCTGACCCGCGCCCTGGCCAGCGGGGCTATGGGCGCCGGCGAGCATGCCCAGGCCATCGCCTGGGCGACACAGCAGTACTTGCGTGCCGCCACCGGTGCCGAGGAGCTGGAGAAGCAGCAGCAAAGCCTCATCCAGCAATACGACCGCGCCTACCGTGCCGCCCAGCGGCTGCGAGCTGACCTCTCGATGGTCAACCAGATGTATCGGGACGGCGTGATCGACGGTGGTCAGTATCAGCGCATGATTGCCGAGATCCGGGGCGAGATGGAGCGGCTGGCGTTCGAGGCCGACCCTATGGCCCAGGACATGGCTCGCGCCTGGGAAGAGGCCGGCAAGCGCATCGACGAGACGTTTGCCGATGCGTTCCGTGGGGCGTTCGATTCGTTCGGCGACTTCTCACGCCGACTGATGGACGGCTTCAAGCGGCTGCTGGCGGAGCTGGCGTATCAGGCCACGCTGCGGCCGATCGTTATTCAGATGACCGCCGGCCTCGGCGGCGCCCTGGGGCTGGCCGGGCCGGGTCAGGCCCTGGCCGGTCAGGCGGGCGGCCTGGGTGGCTTCGGCAACCTAACATCGCTGGTCGGTGGTAACAGCATCGGGCAGGCGTTCCACGGTGCCGGCTCCTACTTCGGTGGGTCGGCTGCGCCTGCCGGTGGCGGTATCTATGGTCAGGTGGGTGGCAATGTCAGTACTGGCGGCCTGTTTGCCGGCGCGGGGCAGTACGCCAACTGGCAATACGGCCTTGCCGGCATCGGTGGCAGCCTCGTCGGCGGCATGTTCGGCGGGCAGCATTCCGGCGCGCTGGGCGGCATCGGCTCGGCAATCGGCATGGCCGCCGGTGGGCCGATCGGGGCGGCGGTAGGTACCGTGCTGGGCGGTGCCCTGGGCTCGCTTTTCGGTAGCTCCAAGAGCAGCCCGAGCCTGACCCTGGCGACGGCGTCGAGCAGCAGCGGCGAGCGCTGGGAGCACCACGGCAGCGCCGTCACCGAAAGCGCCTTCGGCTCGGTGGGCTTTCGTGACCGTGGCACCTCGCGGCTTAGCGAGCTTCTGCCGGGCGACGGTGTCGATCAGTTCCTCGGCATCATCGCCGAGATGGACAACATGCTGGCCAGCCTGGCGCGCAGCGAAACCGAACTCGAGGCCATGGCCCGCGCCGCGCAGAGCGTGACGATTCAGGGCAGCAACGCCGACCAGGTGATGGATCAGCTGGGCAAGCGCACGGCGGCAGTGATTGGCGTCGTGGATGGCGAGTTCGGCAAATTCCTCGCTTCGCTTGAGGGCGGCGTCGAGGAGATCGTTGCGCGGGCCATCCTGGCGCAGCAGAGCCTGGCGCTGATGGGGCACCTGTCGGGACAGCTGTCGCTGCGCTTCGACGAGACCGGCCGTGGGGCGCTGACGGCGGCCGACAGCCTGGCGCAGCTGATGGGCGGCATCGATGCCCTGGCGGCCTCAGCCGAGGCCTACTACCAGCTGACCTACAGCGAGACCGAGCGGCAGGCGATTGCCCTGCGCGGTGCTTACAGCGCCCTGCAGGACTTCACCGACGAAACCGGCATCGTGGTGGAGAGCGCCGACGGTCTGCGCTATCTGGTCGAGGCCATCGACCTCACCAGCGAGAGCGGGCGGGAGCTGTACGCGCAGGCCATGGCGCTGGTGCCGGCGTTGGATGTCCTCGAGCAGCATTTCGGCCGGCTGCGCGAAGAGGCCGAGGCCGCTGCCCGGGCGGGTGAGGATGCCCTGCGCTCGAGCTATGGGCAGTTTGCCAATCAGGCGTTCGGCATGCAGGTGCGGCTGCTTGAGCTGGCCGGCGAGAAAACGGCTCAGCTCAACCTGCAGCGTCAGCGTGAGCTGGCGCAGATCGACGAGAGCCTGCGGCCGTTCCAGGAGCGCCTGTGGCAGCTCGAGGACGAGGCCGAGGCGGTGGCGATCTACAACCGCGAGCTGGAGCGGGCACAGGGCCAGCTCGATTCGGTTTTCGCCAACATCGTGCAGTTTGTCGACAACCTGCGCTCCACCGGGCAATCGCCAGGCCTCAACCTCGAGGCCGCCGGCGAGCAGTTCGCCCGACAGCTGGCGCTGGCCGAGGCGGGCGACCGTGCCGCCCTGCAGAGCATTACGCAGTATGCCGATCGCTACCTGCAAGCGGCGCAGGAGTACTACGCCTCGGGGGCCATCGCCCAGCAGATCCAACAGGACGTGATCGACGCCCTCGAGGACCTGCCCAACCTGGTCAGCGCCGAGCAGCTCATCGCCGATGAGATCCGCGAGGCGATGGAGCGGGCACAGCAGGCGCTCGGCGGGCAGCTCGAGGACCTGGCCGACATGGCGCTTGCTGAGTTGGCGTCGCTCGAAACCCTTATGCGGGAAACAGAGCGAAGCGTCGATCGGCTGATCACTATCGACTCGTCAATCCTCAGCGTGCGCGATGCGGTCATCGCGCTGGGCGTGGCTCAGGACCAGGTCAAGCAGCTGGAGCGTGAGCGTATCGCCCGGGAGCAGCAGACCCAGCAGCAGTTACAGGGGCAGCGCTCGCTGGCGCTGGATGCCATGACCGCCGCCGGTGATGCCAACAAGCTGGCGCGGGACGTGGGTAAGGCGCTCAATTCCCTGCACTCAGCGCTGACCGATACCACCACCTGGTCGAGCGTCAACCGGCATTTGGGCGGGTTCGGCAATCGCATCCGCGACCGTGCCGACGTGCCCAAGTTCGCCAAGGGTGGAGTCTGGACTAACCAGGTGGTGTCCGACCCCACGCTCTTCAACATGGCGGAGATGGGCGAGGCGGGGCCCGAGGCGATCATGCCGCTACATCGCGGCCCGGACGGCGGTCTTGGCATTCGTGCCGAGCTGCCACCACTGCCGGCGTTGCCGCTGCTGGGGCAGGGCGACATCGTCGAGGCGATCCACGACCTGCGCCGTGAGGTCACTCAGCTGCGCCGCGAGAACGGCGAGCTGCTCGGCAGGATCGAGCAGCACGAGGCGGCCGGCGTGCGGGTGGCGCAGGCCGGGTTCAAGCGGGTAGCGGAGAACACCGAGCGAAGCGCCCGTAGCGGCGAAGAGATGGCCCAGCAGACCAAATTGGAGAACCTGCGATGACCTGGCTGCTGACCATCGAAGCCCGCGACGATGCGGACCAGCCCGTTACCCTGCGCTTTGCCGATGGGGCGTATGACGCCCCCGACGACACCCTCTACGACCCGCGCATCCAGCAGCCCGGCCTGTACCAAGCCGGTATGTATGCCGGTGAGCTGGTGGGCAGTCGTCGGTCGGCGGTGGGTGAAACCACGCTGACCAATATCGACGGCGGCCTGGACTACCTGGCCGACTACGCCGTGGATGGTCGGCTGATGGTGCTCTCTCGGGTGATCGACGGCGCGGCCGTCGAGATCCTGCGCGGCACCGTCGAGGGGCTGAGGTGGGGGCGGCGTGACGTTGCGGTGGTGCTGCGCGAACCGCAGGCGCTGCTGCGGCGCAACCATCCCCACCAGGTGTACGCCGGTGACAACGTCGCCCCGGATGGGCTTGAGGGCACGCCCGACGACATTCAGGGCCGCTGGAAGCCGCGGTTATGGGGGCAGGTGCGTAACGCCGAGCCGGTGCTAGTCAATGCCAGCAAGCTGATTTACCAGCTCAGCGACCTGGCCGACTGCAGCGTATCGGCCGTGTACGACCGTGGCGCCACCCTGACGCCCGCCCCCCCTTATGCCGACCTCGAGGAGCTGCAGGCCATCGCGCCGGCGCTGGGCGAGTGGCGAGCGTATCAGGGGTATGTGCGCCTGGGGGCCTCGCCGCAGGGTGCGGTGACGGCGGATGCCGGTACCGCGCTGGCCGGTGCCGGTGACGTGCTGGCGCTGATTGCCGGCGAGGCGGGCTATTCCGTGCCCGCCGATGACGTGGCGGCGCTCAACCTGGCCGGCGCGGTGGGGCTCTACAACGCCGACCCGATCGACACCACCCAGCTGCTCGACGCCCTGGTGGGCGGCCTGGGGGCTTACTGGCGCATCAACGATCAGGGCCTGCTGCGCGCCCTGCCGTTGGCCGCCCCGGCGGAGCCGAGCCTGACCATCGAGGACTACCAGATACAGCAGATCACCCGCCGTGCCACTGGTGCCGGCGGCAACGGCCTGCCGATCTGGCGGGTAACCGTGCAGGCGGATCAGATCCTGCAAACCCAGGCGGACCTTGCCGGCAGCGTCAGCGATGCCCGTCGGGCGCGGCTGGCCAAGCGCTACCGCGAGGCCGTGGCCGAGCGCCTCGAGGTGCGCGACCGCCACCCGCTGGCCGAGGAGCTGGTGCTCGCATCGCCTTTGCGGAGCCTCGACGATGCTCAGGTCCTGGCCGAGTGGGTGCTGGATCTCGTCAGCGTGCGGCGCGACCGGGTCACGCTGGAGGCGCAGCTGGTCGGCACTCAGACGGCGCGCATCGCCGCCACGGTGCGGGTGGTGACACCGCGCCTGGGCTACGCCGAGGGCCGCGACATGCTGGTGATCGGCCGACAGATCGACGCCCGCAGCGGGCGTCACACACTTGAGCTGTGGGGGTGACATGCTCGATCCAAACAAGGTAACGCTGTGCTGGCCCAACGTGATCGGCCGCGCCACGCTCAGCGGCGGGGCCTATCTCGAAACCCTGCCCCTGGCGCTGGCGCAGGACCCGGTACTGGCCGTGCGCTGCAAGAGCGTCGACGCGGACCCGGAATCGACATGGTTCGACATCACGCTCGACAAGCCGCGCCCGGTGCAGTGCCTTGCCATTGCCGCGCATTCGTTCAGCGCTGCGGCGCGGTACCGGGTGCGGATCTACGGCGACCCGGGGCAGGCGTTCCTGCTGTGGGACGGCGAGTGGCAAACCGTGTGGCCGCAGCTGTTCGCCACCGCCGAACTGGAGTGGGAGTACGACAATTTCTGGCTCGGCACCATCGAGGACGAGGACCGGGCGCTTTACACCCCGCTGCTGACCGTGTTCGCCCCCGAGGTGGAGCTGGCGCAGAGCGTGCGGGTGGAGATCGAGGATGTGGGCAACCCCGAGGGCGCGGTGCGATTCGGTCGCGTGTTCCTGAGTGACGCCTGGCAGCCGGAGTACAACGTCAGCTATGGCATCCGCCATGGGTTCGACATCACCACCGAGCACGCCGAGGCTGGCGACCGCACCGAGTACGCGGCCCGCAAACGCCAGCGCCGCACCGTGCAGATGAGTCTCGATCATCTCAGCGAAGAAGAGGCCTATCAGCGGATTTTCGCGATGCAGCGCACCCAGGGCACCCATGGCGAAGTGCTCTATGCATTCACGCTACGCGCAGCCCCGGAGACGTTCTCGCGCACATTCCTCGGGCGGCTGCAGAACCCCGACCCGCTCGATCACCCCTACGCCCGCAACCACACCGCAACCCTGAACCTGTTGGAGCTACTCTGATGGCTGAGGTCACATTCCCCGAGGATCTCGGAGGCGACGGTAGCACCGTCTCCGACGACGCCAACCCCACTACCGGCTTGGCTGCCGGTGGCCACCGCCTGCGTTTCGTTCCTGCCCTGGGGCAGACCGTGGCTATGGCTGCTCATGCCAAGCAGCGTGCGCAGCAGTCTACTGATGATGCTGCCGCAACCGCTGCCGATCGGCAGCACGTCAACCAGCAGCGCCAGGCCGTGGACAGCGCCGCCGACCAAGTGGAGCAAAACCGTCAGGCTGTGGCAGATGATCGACAGCATGTCGACCAGCAACGCCAGGCCGTGGACGGCGCCGCCGACCAGGTGGAGCAGGATCGTCAGGCCGCCCAGCAGGCCAAGAGCGAGGCCGAGGACGCCCAGCAGGCCAGCGAGCAGTCGCGCGACGAATCTCGCGAGTGGGCCACCGGTGAGGGTGTAATCGACACCATTGGCGGAGAGGATCGCTACAGCGCCAGGACCGAGGCCGACCGCGCCGCGCAGCAGCGCCAGGACGCAGAGAGTTCCGCCGGCGCCGCCGAGCAGCACAAGCAGGGGGCACAGCAGGCCGAGAGCGGCGCGAATGACGCCCTGGCGCAGCTCAACGACCAGGCTCAGATTGCCCAGCAGGCCGCCGCCGATGCCGAGCTGCACAAGCAGCGGGCGCAGCAAGCCGAGGGTGGGGCGAATGACGCCCGACAGGCAGCCGAGGACGCAGCGGCCACCAGCCAGCAGGCTGCCGCCGGTGCCGTGACGGTGCACGAGGAGAAGAATAACCCACACCCGCAATACGCCCGCCTTGCCGAGCCGAACGACTTTTCGCATATGCCAACTGTGGGTGGTGATCCCATCGTAGAGAGCGATAGTAACGATAACGGGAATTGGACGAGGTGGGCGGATGGGACTCAGCAGGTCATTGCCAAAAACTTCACATTGACCCCAAGCGGCAGTGTATGGATGGCAAATGTCCCATCACCAATTTCTTTTATAGAACAACCAACAGTTCACCCTGCAACACTGAGTAATAACGGGGCGCTCTGGTCGGGAAGTGGGCTACAGGCACGTAATGTTTCTTTTTGTGGCTGGAACGAATCGTTACAAAACACAAACGAGAATCAGTTGAGCGTCCGTATTCTTACTATAGACGGTAATCCTATAGGCGAAATCTATGGGGCACGAGTGATGGCCACTGGCCGCTGGAAATAACACAGGAGAGATTGAATGAGCAAAATTAATGTCAACCAACTCTCCAATGAGGCGGGCAATGGTTCCCCGGACTTCTCCCACATGCCCACAGTGCAGGGCGTGCCGGTGGTGGAGAGTGGCAGCAATTCGGATGGGGAGTGGACCAGATGGGCGGATGGGACACAGCACGTTCGCGGAGAAGGAGCCGCCGTACCCACTGACATCGGCGCTAATCCATTATTCCGCAGTCTAGATGTTGTGGTCACATTCCCCGCGCCGTTCATCGATACAGATGTGGACATGGCGGCGGCCGCAAAAGCCAGTATCGGTAGGTGGGCGAATGCTCACTCCATAACGGCTACAGGAGCCAGCATTCGTCAATTTAATACTTCAGCTAACTCGCAGGACCAAATAAGCGGGTACTTGGCTGCCGGGCGCTGGAAATAACAGGAGACACACCATGGAAGTCAAATTTATGGCATGGGGGCAGGCGCCGGATTACTACGCATTTTCCGGCGAGACATTGACCGCCTATCGGGACGGTGTGGCAGAGACGTATGACCTCAGCGGCTTCCCCGAAGGAGGAGTGTTCCAAGGCGCAGATCCGGTCAATGGTATGCCGGCGATTCTCAATGTCGAGCGCACCAACGGAGAGCTGCGGGTGACACTGTGTCAGCAGGTGATCGCTGGCCAATACCCTGACAAAAAGGCGCATTGGCGAGGACAGCAGGTTATCGACGCAGCAGACTACGACCCTGACACCTGCTATGTCACTCCGACCGGAATGGCAGGCGTCGAGGATTATGAAATCGTGCGCGGCACCGACGTGGCCGGAGCGGAAGGTTGGACAGTACGCAAGAAAGCCGAGGAGACCGCCTGATGGGAAACGTTAGCTGGAAACTGCCGCCTACCCCGGCCGAACTGCTCGAGGCCGCCCAGGCCCGCCAGATCCGGGCGATCAACGACGCGTATAGCCTGGCCGTGGCCCCGCTGATCAAAGACTATCCCGAGGTCGAAACCAAATCGTGGCCGCAACAGGACGCGGAGTCGGTCGCTTACATCGCGTGGCACGAGGACGGCGCCCAAGGCGTCCCGCCCGCCACGCCGGTGCTCGACCGCATCCTGGCCGGCCGCAACGGCGACGACGGCACCGAGACGATGCTCGCGCTGTGTCACGCCGTGCGGGCCAACGCCGATATGTTCGCGCAGGCACAGGAGCTGACCGGGCGCCGGCAGCGGCTGGTGAAAGCCGTGCGGGATGCAAAGACGGTGGAGGCGGTTGAGGGGATTACATGGTAGTGGGGTGATGTCCTACAGCACGCATCGACGTTCGCTGGCAGCGAGCTAGGCCCAGGCGCGGTAGCCTGGCCTTGCTCTGCTCAGCAGGCAGAGCACTCTCGAAATGCGTAGCGAATCAGGAAGCAGGATGGCCAAGGATGGCTGCTCACACCGGCGCTTGTCTCGATGTCTGTCCGATTTTGCCATTCTGATCGTGCGCGACACGCCACACCCCCTCGATGACATCCTGCCCCCGTTCGAGCAGATACACCGGCGTGCCCGGCTGCCAGTAGCCATCACCGTGGTTGAGGTCCAGCAGCAACACCCGACCGCTGATCAAATACCCCTGCCATATCACGTGATACTCAATCACCCGGTCGCGCAATGGCGCACCCCGGCGCAGGCTGATCCAGCCCCGGCGCTCGAGGCGTTTACGCCACTGAGTGATGCGGTGTCGTGTCTCGGGGTTCATGGGGAGAGCATGGCGCAGCGGTAGGGATTGCTCAACGGTTGGCGCTGCGAGTCGTTAGACAATCGCCGGTTTGTTAGACAGGGTGGGCTGTAGTGCTTTGATAGGTCAGGAAAAGCGGCGATGGTGCAGCTCTGCCATTGAGCTACACCCGCGGGGCGGGTTCGATAGTAGAACCAAGGTTGGGGGGTTGCAAGCTTTCCCGCGATTTACCCGGCTGGGTGAGGTAAGTGTCTGTTTTTCATGGGTCTCGGCTGGGCGGAGCATCCGGAGGCGGCAAGTGCTTGGTCGGCGGAGAAAAAAATTATCGAACAGTGGCGAACTTTTTTGCTTGCTGCTGTCATATCTGATACAGGCAACAGCGCGATGGCAGTCGCTAACACTGTTGCACTGGCTCGCAGTTTCGATCTTGCCGCCCATGACATCGTCATGGGCGTTTTTTTTGTGCTCGTGCTGGCAGAAGGCACGAACGAGCCCCGCCGAAGCGGGGCCGAGTCTACCATGGGATGAGACGGCCTGCTGCCTGGTCAGCAGCGCCTGAGCTCAGGTGTACCGCATGCGCAGAATGGCGGTTAGCACGTCGCGACGAGTCACGATTCCGCACAGGCGGCCCTGTTCGGTCACGGGGAAGACCTTGGGCTTCTGCCCCAGCATCTCCTGGGCCAGGTCGGTGATGCTCTTGGTCGGTGAAACGGAGAGTACCTCGTTACGCATCAATTCCTTGACCAGGGGAGCCTCTTCATTGAGATAAGCGCTTTGCAGCAGCTTTCCCAGCACGTCCTGTTCCGAAATGAAGCCAATCAGGTGGTCGTTAGCATCTACCACCGGTACGCCGGGAAGGCGGTGCAGGGCGAGGCCTTTTGCGAGGGTGGTGATCGAGGTGGTGGCTGTAACCCGATAACAGTCCCGGGACATGATCTCGCGAACGATAGTAGGGGCCCTGTTCTGCATGGCGCATCTCCTTGTTCGAGCGCTTTACGGACACTGTCAGCATAGCCGAGTCGTCTAGCATGAACGGAATGCCTTCAACTCCTGGCCAACGCTTCGGCATCGGCACCCAGTGTCGGTCGTCGGAACCCGGCGAGTGAAGTTGGTTCCAACCGAAAAAGCCCTGCATCTAGTAAGCTGTCGTTCATGGCCTGGCGGTACTCTTGCCGCTTCCAAGGAGGAGAGTGATGGACGCGCGTGAATATCTGGCGAGAAAAGGTCTCGATGGAAGTCGCGACGAGGAGCGCCCCAATACCCTGGAAGAGAAGGCGTGGGAGCGGGCGCGTCAAGCAGGTGGGCATCAGCCACGTGCCGGTACGCCTCATGATTGGGAGGATTGGGAACGCTACCACGACGAACTGGCCGATGGTGCCGAAACCATCGAGCAGAAGATCGGTCACGAGTCGCATCACCGTGACGATGAGCAAGCCCAAGGTGAGGCCGAGACGGCCCCCTCGGTTCAGCTGTTCGATCCCGCGTCTGTCACTGACCCTGAAGTGACCGAGTCGCAGAGCTCCACCATGCTGCCATCCTCGGCAACGCCCAGTCCGCCTCCCCAGCCGGGGCGAAGCGATTCGCACGCGCTGCGCTTTGCTTATGCGGCCCTTGCCATTCTGCTACCACCCTTGGCCGTCGGTCTTGCTCGGGGTGGCGTTCGGCGAGTGGTGACCTGTCTGGCACTGACTCTGCTCGGCTGGGTGCCGGGAAGTCTCTACGCCTGGTCATGGGTACAGCGGCGTCATGAAGCACGCTGAGCCGAAGAGTAATATTCGGAAACGAACAAAAAAGGGAAAAGCGAAAATATAGCGGTCGGCAGCCGGCCTTTTGACCTCTCAAGCCTGATGTCACGCGTCTCGTATACGTGCTTAGACTAATGTATAGGTGCGATTTCGAACCCCGTCGTTGCTCTCTACTTTTCTCTACGCTAGTCTCGTTATCGAAAACGAACATTTGCGCGATCTTTTTGATTGTAATCGAACATTGGTGTGAAATGCCTCGTTCGTTCGAGCATGGCGCATCTCATCGCCAGACCGACAATAACAACCGGGGCGAGGCTATGTCCTACCTACTCTCCATCGATCAAGGCACCACCAGTTCACGCGCCATTCTCTTCGATCGATCATTGCAGCCGCAGGCGAGTGCTCAACTCGAATTGGCCCAGTCCTTTCCTCTCGATGGCTGGGTGGAGCACGATGCCGAGGCAATATGGCGATCCGTGGTCGAGGTGTGCCAACGGGCATTGGCCCATGGCGATGTCGCCGCGCAGGACATCGCTGCGATCGGCCTTACCAACCAGCGTGAGTCCACCGTGGTGTGGGATCGGGCCACCGGAGAGCCGATTCACCCCGTCATCGTATGGCAGGATCGGCGTACGGTGTTGCAGTGCGATGCTCTCACTGCCGCCGGTCATGCCGAAGCGGTGCGCGAACGTACCGGGCTACTCATCGATCCCTATTTCTCTGCCACCAAGCTGGCATGGCTGCTCGATAACGTAGCCGGGGCACGCGATCGCGCCGAGCGCGGTGAGTTGGCTTTCGGCACCATCGACAGCTTTCTGATCTGGCGCCTTACCGGGGGGCGGCAGCACCTGACCGATGCCACCAACGCTTCACGCACCCTGCTGTTCAATATCCATACCCAGCAGTGGGACCCGGAGCTTCTGGCGCTATTCGATATCCCCGCGGCCTTGCTTCCCGAGGTGCTCGACTCCAGTGACGATTACGGGGTTACCGATCCGCGCCTGTTCGGCTACTCCATTCCCATCGTCGGCGTGGCCGGCGACCAGCACGCTGCGCTGGTGGGCCAGGCCTGTTTCGAGCCCGGCATGATGAAGAGTACCTACGGCACCGGCTGCTTCATGATGCTCAATACCGGTGGCCAGGCCGTGACCTCGAACAACCGCTTACTGACCACACTGGCGTATCGACTCAATGGCGTTCCCACCTATGCGCTGGAGGGTAGCATCTTCGTCGCCGGGGCCACGGTGCAGTGGCTGCGTGACGGTCTCAAGCTGTTCGAAGATGCCGCGGAGTCCGAACGTCTGGCCGAGCAGACCCGAGAGGGCAGCAGTGTCTATCTGGTGCCGGCCTTCACCGGTCTGGGCGCCCCTCATTGGGATCCGCGAGCACGCGGGGCGATCTTCGGTCTCACCCGCGATACCGGCATTGCCGAGCTGGTGGCTGCCGGGTTGCGTTCGGTGTGCTTTCAATCGCGAGACCTCTATCGCTGTATGGAACAGGACGTCGGGCTGGGCCGGGGCAGGCTCAGGGTCGACGGCGGCATGGTGGCAAACGCCTGGCTGCTGCAATGCTTGGCCGATGTTCTGGGCCAGGAGGTCGACCGTCCGGTGGTGCGTGAGACTACCGCTCTGGGGGCGGCCTATCTGGCGGCGCTGGGCTGCGGCTGGTATCGCTCGCTGGACGAGCTGGCCACCCGCTGGCAGTGCGAACGCACCTTCCTTCCGGTCATGCCGGAGAAAACCCGAGAGTCGCTCTATGCCGGCTGGCAGATAGCCGTGGAGCGGGTCAAGAGCGAGCGAGGCTCGAGTGACGAACAGGCGGTCAGGCAAACGCTACCGCTTGCCGGCTAGCACGTCATGCCGTGGCGAGCCCTCACCAACGACTCAATAACGATGACAAAGAGTTCAGCATGTCCTTGATACTTGAAAACATCGATCATGTAGTCAACGGAGCCACCCATATCGAGGGTGTCAACCTCGAGTTGGCACCCGGCTCCTTCAACGTCCTGCTGGGGCGCACCCTGGCCGGCAAGACGACGCTGATGCGGATCATGGCCGGCCTCGAGCCGCCCACTCGGGGTAGAGTGCTGATGCATGGCGAAGACGTGACGCGCAAGTCGGTTCGCAAACGCAACGTCTCGATGGTCTACCAGCAGTTCATCAACTACCCGGCCCTCACGGTCTACGACAACATCGCCTCGCCGCTCAAGCTGGCCCGCGTACCGCGGGCGGAAATACGCCGGCGGGTCCACGAGACGGCCAGCATGTTGCATATCGAGCATCTGCTGGATCGCTATCCGGCGGAACTCTCCGGCGGTCAGCAGCAGCGCACTGCCATGGGGCGGGCGCTGGTCAAGGACGCCGACCTGATCCTATTCGACGAGCCGTTGGTCAACCTCGATTACAAGCTGCGTGAGGAGTTCCGCGAGGAGCTGCGTGACCTGTTCAAGACACGCAACTGTATCGCCGTCTACGCCACCACCGAGCCCAACGAGGCGTTGGCACTGGGTGGACATACGGCGGTGCTGCATCAGGGCCGGCTGTTGCAGTACGGGCCCACCGAGGATGTCTATCACCGCCCCCGCGACGTACTGACCGCCGAGATGTTCTCCGAGCCGCCGATCAACGTGGTCCCGGCAATCGTTTCGGGCTCGGAGGTGACCTTCGATCGCAACGTCCATTTCCCTCTCAATCAGGAGCTCGCCAAGCTCTCGCCGGGCCAGTACCAGTTCGGCGTACGGGCTTCCCACATCGGGCTGGAAAGGCAGGCAAAGGACGATCTGGAGCTCGAGGTCAGGGTGGACATTGCCGAGATCAGCGGCTCGGAAACCTTTCTGCATGTGCGCAACGATCTGTTTCACCTGGTGCTGCATTTGACGGGGGTTCATGAGTTCGCCGTGGATCAGCCGCTCAAGGTGTATTTCCCGACCCACAAGATCTATGCCTTCGACCGGCATGGCGACGTCGTGCACATTCCAGCACGGCCAGGAGCGCACTGATGGCTCAGATAACCCTCAAGGCGCTGGCCCACAGCTATTCGCCCAATCCCTCGGGTCCCGAGGACTATGCCATCCGCGAAATGGAGCATGTCTGGCAGCAGGGCGGTGCCTATGCGCTGCTTGGGCCCTCCGGCTGCGGCAAGTCGACGCTGCTCAATATCATTTCCGGTCTGCTCACGCCATCCGATGGCCAGGTACTGTTCGATGACCAGGTGATGAACGAGCTGGCCCCTGAAGAGCGCAACATCGCTCAGGTGTTCCAGTTCCCGGTGGTCTACGACACCATGACCGTGTACGACAATCTGGCCTTTCCGCTGCGTAACGTGGGTACTTCCGAGGCCAAGGTACGCGAGCGGGTCGCCGAGGTGGCCGACGTGCTCGAGCTCACCTCGCTGCTCAAGCGAAAGGCGCGCAATCTCACCGCCGACGAGAAGCAGAAAGTCTCCATGGGCCGTGGCCTGGTTCGCGACGACGTGGCGGCGATTCTGTTCGACGAACCGCTCACGGTGATCGACCCCCAGCTGAAATGGAAGCTCAGGCGCAAGCTCAAGGAGATCCACGAGCGTTTCAACATCACCATGATCTATGTGACCCACGACCAGCTCGAGGCGTCGACCTTCGCCGACAAGATCGCGGTGATGTACGAGGGTCAGGTGGTGCAGTTCGGCACGCCGCGCGAACTGTTCGAGGCACCGGCCCATACCTTCGTCGGCTATTTCATCGGCAGCCCCGGCATGAACCTTGTCGAGGTAGTGCGCACCGCAGAGGGCGTGCGTGCCGGCACCGTCGATCTTGTGCTTGCTCCACCCCTCTTGAATGCCATTCATCAGTCCCGCTCGCGCAACATCAAGCTGGGAATTCGCCCTGAGTTCGTGAAGGTACTGGCGGAGCCCGGCGAGGGCACCTATCCCATCGAGATCGACAACGTCCAGGACCTTGGCACCTACCGCATCGTGTCGTTCGAGTTCGCCGGTGTGCCGTTCCGTGCCCGCTTGGAAGAGGATCAACGGCTACCCGAGCGCAAGGCATACATCCGTCTCCCCGACGCGTGGCTGAGCCTTTACATCGACGAGTTCCGCGTGGAGGTGGGGCAATGAACAAGGTCTACAACAACCGGGCTTGGTTCTTGATCCTGCCCATGCTGCTGCTGGTGGCGTTCTCCGCCATCATTCCGCTGATGACGGTGGTCAACTACTCGGTACAGGACGTCTTCGACGCCAACACGCGCTTCTTCACCGGCACCGAGTGGTTCGAGGTGATGCTCAACGACTCGGCGCTGCAAGCCGCGCTGCTGCGTCAATTCGCCTTCTCCTTCACCATTCTGGCCATCGAGGTGCCGCTGGGCATCGGTATCGCGCTGCTCATGCCCAAGCGCGGCTGGCAGGCCTCTGCAGTACTGATTCTGATCACGCTGCCGCTGCTGATCCCTTGGAACGTGGTGGGCAGCATCTGGCAGCTTTTCACCCGTGGCGATATCGGCCTGATGGGGGTCGGCATCCGCGAGCTGGGTTACGCCTACAACATCACCCGCAACCCCGCCGATGCCTGGGCCACCATCATCCTGATGGATGTGTGGCACTGGACGCCGCTGATCGCCCTGCTGTGCTACAGCGGTCTGCGCTCGATCCCCGATGCCTACTACCAGGCGGCTCGTATCGACCGGGCCTCGAAGTGGGCGGTGTTCCGCTACATCCAGCTGCCCAAGCTCACCAATGTGCTGGTGATCGGCGTGCTGCTGCGTTTCATGCACTCCTTCATGATCTACGCCGAACCGTTCGTGCTCACCGGCGGCGGGCCGGGCAGCTCCACCACCTTCCTCAGTCAGTCTCTCACCACCATGGCCATCGGACAGCAGGACCTCGGCCCTTCGGCGGCATTCTCGCTGATCTACTTCCTCATCATCCTGCTGGTTTGCTGGGTCTTCTACACCGCGATCATGAACAGCCAAAAAGACAAAACCACTCAGGGAGGAGCCTGACATGACCAGCTCCGTACCGACCACCCCCGAGAGCGTCCGCCAGCAGGCCGCCGAAGTCGCCGCCAGGCGCAGAAAGCGCACGCGTTCGACGACCACTCGCTGGCGTCGCCGCACGCTGCTCGGCCTGTACCTCGTCTTCGTGATACTGCCGATCTACTGGCTGCTCAACCTGTCGTTCCAGACCAACAGCGAGATTCTGGGCAGCTTTTCGTTCTGGCCGCAGAACTTCACCATTGCCAACTACGCGCGCATCTTCACCGATTCCAACTGGTATATGGGCTACGTCAACTCGTTGGCCTACGTGTTGATGAACATGCTGATCAGCATCTCGGTGGCACTGCCCGCCGCCTATGCCTTCAGCCGCTTCAGATTCATCGGCGACAAGCACTTGTTCTTCTGGCTGCTGACCAATCTGATGGCGCCACCGGCGGTCTTCCTGCTGCCTTACTTCCAGCTCTATTACTCGGTGGGTCTGTTCGATACCCATATCGCCGTGGCGCTGGCGCACTGCCTGTTCAACATTCCGCTGGCCATCTGGATTCTCGAAGGCTTCATGAGCAGCGTGCCCAAGGAGGTCGACGAGACGGCCTATATCGACGGCTACAGTTTCCCACGCTTCTTCGTCACGATCTTCCTGCCCATGATTCGCTCGGGTATCGGAGTGACGCTGTTCTTCCTGTTCATGTTCTCGTGGGTCGAACTGCTGCTCTCACGCACTCTGACGGCCACCAATGCCCAGCCCATCGCTTCGATCATGACACGTACTTCGACGGCGTCGGGGATCGACTGGGGCACCCTGGCCGCTGCCGGCGTGCTGACCATCATCCCGGGTATCGTGGTGGTCTACTTCGTGCGCAATCACATTGCCAAGGGCTTCGCCCTGGGCCGGACCTGAGGAGGAAATCACGATGGAATGGATGGTCTGGACGTTGCCCACGGCAATCTTCTTCTCCGGTATCGCCGCGATCCTGCTCGGCATGACGGCCTGGGAGCTGGCGTCGCCCAGCGTGGAGCGGCGCGGCTTCCTGCCGATCGCCACCACCCGGGGCGACAGGCTCTTCATCGGACTGCTTTCCGCTGCCTATATCCACCTGGCCGTGGTCGGTTTCACCGATATCTCGATTTGGTTTGCCCTGGGGACTTCCGTCCTCTGGTTGCTGGTACTGATGCGCTGGGGCTGAACCAAGGCAGTACGGACGACAATGGTGTCACGGATGACTAACTACACGCATAACGAGGTCAACATGAAAAATAAAAGGATCCAGCTCACGGCCATTGCCGGCAGCCTGCTGCTTGCATCGGCCGCTCTGTACGCCGACTCCCACGATGCGCGCGCGATCGCCGAACGGCTGGTCGATACCCACTTCCAGAACTCGACGCTGTCCCGCGAGGAGCAGATCGAGGAGCTGCTGTGGTTTGCCCAGGCTGCCGAGCCGTTCCGTGGCATGCAGATCAACACCGTGGCTGAGGGCCTGACCACCCACGTCTGGGAGCGCGATGTCTTGGCGCCGGCCTTCGAGGAGCTCACCGGCATCACTGTGACCCACAACATCATCGGCGAAGGTGATGTGGTCGATAACATGCAGACCCAGATGCAGACCGGCCGTAACATTTACGACGGCTACGTCAATGACTCGGACGCCATCGGTACCCATATTCGCTACGGCACCACCATCAACCTGTCCCAGGCGATGGAGAACGAGTGGGCGGATTACACGCTGCCGACGCTCGATCTGGATGACTTCATCGGCCTGCAGTACACCACCGGCCCCGATGGCAGCATCTACCAGCTCCCGACCCAGCAGTTCGCCAACCTCTACTGGTTCCGTTACGACTGGTTCCAGCGAGAGGACCTGCAGGAGCAGTTCCGCGATATCTACGGCTACGACCTGGGCGTGCCGACCAACTGGACCGCCTACGAGAACATTGCGGAATTCTTTACCGAGCACGTCGGCGAGATTGATGGCGTACGGGTATATGGCCACATGGACTACGGCCGTCGTGATCCCTCGCTTGGCTGGCGTTTCCACGACTCCTGGCTCTCCATGGCCGGCATGGGCAGCCCCGGTATTCCGTTCGGCAACCCGGTGGACGACTGGGGCATTCGCGTCGATGAAGAGAGCCGCCCGGTAGGTGCCAGCGTGACACGCGGTGGCGGCACCAACGCTCCGGCTTCCGTGTTCGCCATGCAGAAGGCCGTGGACTGGCTGCGCGATTATGCGCCGCCCGAAGCCCAGGGCATGACCTTCGGTGAGGCCGGTCCGGTGCCTGCCCAAGGCAACATCGCCCAGCAGATCTTCTGGTATACGGCTTTCACCGCCGACATGGTCGATCCCAGCGTGGCGGTCACCGATGACGAGGGCAACCCGCTGTGGCGCATGGCGCCGTCGCCCACCGGCCCGTACTGGGAAGAGGGCATGAAGGTGGGGTATCAGGACGTGGGTTCCTGGACCTTCTTCGATTCCACCCCGGAGGATCGCCGTACCGCGGCATGGCTGTTCGGTCAGTTCACCACCGCCAAGACCGTGTCCCTGGAGAAGCTGATGGCCGGTCTCACCCCGATTCGCGAGTCCGATATCTTCTCCGATCAGATGAGCGAAATGGCGCCTCGCCTGGGTGGGCTGGTCGAGTTCTATCGTAGCCCCAACGAGTCCATGTGGACGCCCACCGGCACCAACGTACCGGACTATCCGCGCATGGCGCCGCTGTGGTGGCAGAATCTGGCGCCCGTCATCAGCGGCGAGATCACCCCTCAGGAGGGCCTCGACAATCTGGCGGGAGCACTCGACAACATCATGGCACGTCTGGCACGGGCCAATGTGTTCGAGGCCTATCCGCCGATGCTCAACGAAGAGCGCGCCCCGGAGTACTGGCTGTCGCAGGAAGGGGCGCCGAAGGCCAAGCTCGATGACGAGATGCCGCAGGGTACCACCGTGCCTTACGACCAGATGATGGAGGAGTGGATGGCTGCCGGTACACGTTGACGTTCGGTGCCAGGCATCGCCTGGCTCGACACTCTAGACCGGCGCCCCTGAAGGGGCGTCGGATCAGCAACCGATTCGTGTTTCCGGTAGCCCGTCCGGGTCATCACAGGCCCCGTTCGGCGCTCGCCGAACGGGGCTTTTGTCTTGAAAAGGTCCGCACATGGAACTGCGTAGCAGCAATATCGACAAGCTGGGCAATGAGGTTTTCGACGTCTTGATCGTGGGCGCTGGCATCAATGGGGCTTCAGCGGCTGCGGCCCTGGCCGGAAAGGGGGTGAGAGTCGCGCTGATCGAGCGCGGTGACTTTGCCGGCAGCACCAGCATGCATTCCTCCAATCTGGTGTGGGGTGGCATCAAGTACATGGAAAGCCGCGACTTTGCGCTGGTGCGAAAGCTGTGCAAGAGCCGCAATCATCTGATCAAGAGCTATCCCGCTACGGTGCAGGAGATCCGATTTCTCACCACCATCACCCAAGGGTTTCGCTATCACCCGCGCTACCTCTGGGCCGGTGCCTGGCTCTATTGGCTGATCGGCAACGGCTTTACGCGCATTCCGCGTTTCCTGGCCCCGACGGCCATTCGGGATAGCGAAGCGATCATCGATACCGCCAGCGCCATCGGTGGGTTCGAATATTCGGATGCCTACCTGCACGACAACGATGCCCGTTTCGTCTTCAATTTCGTGCGCGGTGCGCTCAATTACGGTGCCGTGGCGGCCAATTACGTCGAGTCGCTGGGAGCGAGGCGCGACGAGGGCGGTTGGACGACCTGCGTTCGCGATGTCATCACGGGACGAGAGACGGAAGTTCGTTCCAGGGTGCTGATCAATGCTGCCGGCCCCTGGGTCGACGAGCACAATACCCTCACCGGCCAGGCCACCGATCACCGTCATGTCTATTCCAAGGGCATCCATCTGATCGTACCGCGGCTGACCGACAGTCAGCGGGTGCTGGCGTTCTTCGCCGACGATGGCAGGCTGTTCTTCGTCATACCCATGGGGCCGAGAACCTGTATCGGCACCACCGATACCCGCGTCGAGCGGCCCGAGGTGACGGCCACCGAAGAGGACATCCGCTTCGTGCTCGACAATATCAACAAACGGCTCACGCTCGACCAGCCGCTGGGCAAGGAGGACATCATCTCCATCCGCTGCGGGGTTCGCCCCTTGGCCGTCAAGGCCGAAGGGGGCAGCGGGCGCGACTTTCTGCAGCTTTCGCGCAAACACGCCATCGATATCAACCAGCACGACGCTCACCTGAGTATCTTCGGCGGCAAGCTCACCGACTGCCTCAATGTGGGCGAGGAGATCGTCGATGCCGTCGCCCGGATGGGCGTTGAGGTGCCCTATCCCAGGTACCGCTGGTACGGTGAGCCGCCCGATCAGGTGCGGCGTGAGTTTCTGCATCAGGCCAGGCTGATGCGCCTCGACGACATGACCGCCAGTGACGCCTCCGAGCCGCTTTCGACGCGACTGTGGCGCCGCTACGGTACCCATGCGCTGGAGATGCTCGAGGAGATTCGTGAGGATCCGCGCCAGGCCGAGGTGTTGATCGAGGGGACCGAGTACCTGCGCTGCGAGCTGCACTACGCCAAGCGGCGCGAGATGATCACACGCCTGGAAGACTTTTTGCGGCGGCGTTCAAAGATCGCGTTGGTAGTGCACGAGGAGGCGATGCGCCGCTCACCCGGACTGCGCGAGGCCTGTGTAATCCTTTTCGGCGAGGAGGCGGACGCCCGCCTGGAAGAGTACTTCGCCACGACACGGCGCGAGCGTAGCGAGGCAGCCGCAGTCGCAGTCGCACAGGCCGGCCCGTTCGAACCGCCAGGGCCAGAGGTGGCTGAGCCAGGGCAACAACAGTCGCATTGAAGAGTGGCAGGTTGGCGGTATAATCCGCGTCAACTTTAAACGGAATGCGAGGTTGACCGTGGGCTACTTGATTGGCGTCACAGCGCTTTGGGCCTTCTCGTTCTCGCTGATCGGCGTCTATCTGGCCGGCCAGGTGGACAGCTATTTTGCGGTACTGGTGCGAGTGGCCTTCGCCGCCCTGATCTTCCTGCCGTTCCTGCGTCCGAAACTGTTGCTGGGTCGCCAGCGCCTGGCGCTGATGGGCCTGGGCGCCGTACAGCTCGGGGTGATGTACATCTTCTTCTATCAGTCCTTCATGCTGCTGTCGGTACCGGAAGTGCTGCTCTTCACCATTTTCACGCCGCTCTACGTGACGCTGCTCGACGATGCACTGTTCGGACGCTTCACCCCTTTCTATCTGCTTACCGCCGCCTTGGCCGTGCTGGGGGCTGCGGTGATCCGCTACGATGGCATCGACAGCGGCTTCTGGCTCGGTTTTCTGGTCGTGCAGGGGGCGAACTTCTGCTTTGCGCTGGGCCAGGTGGGTTATCGGCGCCTCTCCGTAACGCTGCCCGCCGAACTGCCGCGACACAGCGTCTTTGCCTGGTTCTATCTAGGGGCCCTGGTGGTTGCGCTGCCGGCCTTCGCTTTGCTTGGCACCACGGCGGCTATGCCGACCACCAGCGTGCAGTGGGGCGTGCTGGCCTGGCTGGGCCTGGTGGCCTCGGGGCTCGGCTACTTCTTCTGGAATCTAGGCGCTACCCGCGTTGATGCCGGGGCCCTGGCGATCATGAACAACGCACTCATTCCCGCTGGGCTGGCGGTCAATCTTGTGATCTGGAATCGCGATGCCGACCTCGTGCGGCTGGGGTTGGGCGGCGCGATCATCGTCGGCTCTCTGGTGCTCAACGAATGGTGGCTGCGGCGCCGGGCTCCGGCCGTCGCTTGAGTCGCGTTTGCCCGGGCTGTCCCCAGTCCTCATAATGAATGGTCATGATTCGAGAGGCGAGGGCATGCACGAGCAGCGCGACGGGTTCAAAAGCATCGGTTTGATCGGCCGCCTGGGCAGCTCCAAGGTGGTGGACACCCTGACGCGACTGATGCACTACCTCGAGAGGGGCGGCTATCACGTCGTCATCGAGGATCGCACGGCGACGGTCATGACCGACCACGGTTGTCCCGAGGCCAGCCGGCGGACCCTGGGCGAACTCTGCGACCTCGTCATCGTGGTTGGCGGCGATGGCAGCCTGTTGGGTGCTGCGCGTACGCTGTGCCACAGCGGCACCCTGATGCTGGGAGTCAATCGCGGCCGGCTGGGCTTTCTTACCGATATATCGCCGGACGAGGTCGAAGAGCGGGTAGGCCAGGTATTGGCCGGACAGTACGAGGTCGAGGAACGTTTTTTGCTCGATGCGGAGCTGTACCGTGACGGCACGCTGGTAGGTAGCGGCGATGCCTTGAACGAAGTGGTGCTGCACCCGGGCAAGGCGGTGCGCATGATCGAATTCGAGCTGTTCATCGACAACCAGTTCGTCTACAGCCAGCGCAGCGACGGCCTGATCATGGCCACTCCCACCGGTTCCACCGCCTATGCCCTATCCGGGGGCGGTTCGATCATGCATCCCAAGCTCGACGTCATCGAATTGGTGCCGATGTTTCCCCACACGCTCTCCAGCCGGCCCATCGTCATCGATGCCGCCAGTGAAATTCGTGTGCATATCGGCGAAACCAACCAGACATACCCCCATATCAGCTGTGACGGGCAGACCCGGGCGGTTGCCAAGCCCGATGACGTGCTGGTAGTGAAGCGCAAGCCGCAGCGGGTGCAACTGGTGCATCCCATCGGTCATAACTTCTATGAGGTCCTGCGCAGCAAGCTGGGCTGGAGCAATCGGTTGGGAGACTGAGGTGAGGCAGGCGGCACTTGAAGGCTACGACCTGATTGGCGACGTGCATGGCTGCGGCGCCACCCTGGGAGCCCTGCTCGAGAAGCTTGGCTACCACCAGCGTGGCGGTGTCTATCGTCACCCCCGGCGCAAGGTGATCTTTCTAGGCGACCTGATCGATCGCGGTCCGCGCATACGCCTGGCGGTGACCATTGCACGTCGCATGGTGGAAGAGGGCGAAGCGCATATCGTCATGGGCAACCATGAGTACAATGCGCTTGCCTACAGCCATCGAGCACCGGGCCACCTGGGTGGCGAGTGGCTGCGCGCCCACTCTCCCCGGCACAACCGCATCATCAAGGAAACTCTCGAGCAGTATCGCGACCACCCGGCGGAATGGGACGAGACCCTGGCCTGGTTCATGGAAATTCCACTCTATCTGGATTTCGGTGAGTTTCGGGTCGTACATGCCTGCTGGGACCAGCCGCTGATCGACGCGATGGAGCGGGAGTGCCCCGGCGGCATCATCGACGAAACGTTCCTGCAGCAGTCTGTGTCACCCGACACGCTCGCCTACACGGTGCTGGACCGCTTGACACGTGGTGTGCACCTAACGCTTCCCAAAGGGGTCGAGATCCATTCCGGCGACGGCTTTACCCGACGCAGCTTTCGCGCTCACTTCTGGGCCCGGCAGCCTGAAACCTGGGGCGATGTGATCTTCCAGCCGGATAACCTGCCCGACGATCTCGAGGAGCGTGAGCTCAGTGCCGATGAGCGGGCAAGCCTGCCTCACTATGGCCTCGATCAGCCGCCCCTGTTCATTGGCCACTACTGGTGTGAAGGCGTTCCCGCTCTGCCGACCGCCAATATCGCTTGTCTCGACTATAGCGCGGTTAAATTCGGGCGCCTCGTCGCCTACCGCTGGAGCGGCGAACGACGCCTGGATGCCAATCACTTCGTCTGGGTCAGGGTGCCACAAGAGGAGGAGGCCAGGCCGCGTCCCTGGGAAATCGATTTCGATTGAGGTCGATACAAAGTTTTACATTTTTTTTTATCACGGCCATGAACTTCCTTTCCCAAAGCTCATCTGAATAGGTGTTCCCTTGAATGATCCCTTGCTCTTGTCCGGCGGCCCCCCTTCCGCCGGACTTTTTCTATGTGCCCTTTGGCAAATTTGAGAAATGATTCGGCGCAGCGCAAGATGCTCATAACACATTGGTTCAGGAAGCGTTCATGTATCGCGTCATGCTGTTCCCCCACGAAACGGACACCCGCGAGCTGCGCCGAGCCCTTTGGGCGCACCGGATCGGCCATCGCTTCACCGAGGAAACGGAGGGGCAGGCGCTCTGGCTAGCCGATCCCGGCCAACACGATGCCATGATGCAGCTGCTGACCCGCTGGCAGCGCGGCGAGCGAATCATGCCCGAGCGACGCAAACGTCCTGCGGTAGGCGGTGGTTCTCTGGCCGTGCCTTTTCGCCAGGCACCGGTCACGGCCACGGCAGTGGGTATTTCGCTGCTGGTATTCGCACTGATGTATGTGCTCGGCGATATCGTGGTGGCCATGCTGACCATCGTGCCGATTGGCGTCGTAGGCGGCGGGCTGGCCTTCGGTAGCCTGACCGATGCGCTGACCTCGGGCCAGGTATGGCGGCTGCTGTCGCCGGCCTTCCTGCATTTCGGCTGGATGCACCTCATCTTCAACATGATGTGGCTGTGGTACTTCGGCCGCCAGGTCGAGTCGCTCCAGGGCAGCGGGCGCATGCTCGCTATCCTGCTGGTTGCCGGTATCGGCGCCAACCTGGCCCAGTACGCCACCGGCACCGTACTGTTCGGCGGCATGTCGGGGGTGGATTTCGCCCTGCTCGGCTACGTCTGGCTGATGTCGCGCCGCGCCCCGCAGAGTGGCTTCTTCGTGCCTCAGATGCTGGTGGTGTTCATGCTTGGCTGGATGGTCTTCACCATGACCGACATGGCTGCTGCGGTGGGCTTCGGTAACGTGGCCAACGAGGCCCACCTGGGAGGGCTGGTCGTGGGGCTCCTGCTGGGGTGGTATTATTCCAGCCGTGCCCGCCGCCTTTGATCAAGAGAGTTTTACATGAGCGATATGACCTTCGAGCGCATGATTCGCCAGATGACGCCGGCCATCTATGAGAGCCTCAAGCAGGCGGTGGCGCTGCGCAAGTGGCCCGATGGACGCCTGCTGAGCGCAGAGCAGACCGAGCTTTGCCTCGAGGCGGTGATCCGCTACGAACACGAAAACAACGTGCCGGAGGAGCTGAGGGTCGGCTACCTGCAGCAACGCACCTGCGGCAGTGCCAGCAGCGGCACCGACGTACCGCCGGAGCTGGCGGGGCTAGCTCGGGACGCCTCGCGTGATTGACCAGCCTATGCCGCATCCCCTATGAATATTATTGAAACGAAAGAAGTCGATTCCGCGGTAATTCAGGGCTGCCTGAGCAAGATGGCCGTCGCGCCGGGGGAGCAGGGCGGCGCGGTGCGCTACACGCTGCGTGCCGGCGAGCATCGCCTCGACCTGAACGCGCGGCTCGGCCAGCCGCTGCGGCTGCAGTGGACCGGGGCGATTGCCTGTACCCACTGCGGCCGGGCGACGAAGAAGAGCTTCGCCCAGGGCTACTGCTACCCCTGCTTCAAGAAGCTGGCCCAGTGCGACACCTGCATCGTCAAGCCCGAGACCTGCCACTTCGATGCCGGTACCTGCCGTGAGCCGACGTGGGCCGAGCGCTTCTGCTTCCAGCCCCATGTGGTCTACCTGGCCAATTCGTCGGGTCTCAAGGTCGGTATCACCCGCGGGACTCAGGTGCCGACGCGCTGGCTCGATCAGGGGGCGATTCAGGCGCTGCCGGTCCTGTCTGTCCAGACACGTCTGCAGTCCGGTCTGGTCGAAATGCTGTTCAAGGAAGAGGTGGCGGACCGTACCAACTGGCGCGCCATGCTCAAGGGTGAAGTCGAGCCGCTGGACCTCCGCGCCGAGCGCGATCGCCTTCTGGCGCGTTTGGAAAGCGGCCTCGGCTCCCTGCGTGAGCGCTTCGGAGTCGACAGCGTCCAGGTGCTCGACGAGCCGCCGGTCACTTTCGACTATCCGGTGCTGGAGTTTCCCCACAAGATCGTATCGCACAACTTCGACAAGCAGCCCGAGGTGGCCGGAACGTTGATGGGCCTCAAGGGCCAGTACCTGATTCTCGACACTGGCGTGATCAACCTGCGCAAGTTCACCGGCTACGAGGTGACGGTCGGCTGACCCCGTACCGCTTGTCCTACTCGCGGTATGAACTCAGCCGCTGAAAAGATCCCCCTGCGCTCGTGGCGGGCGGAACGCGGTGATGTCGAGCTGCCGCGACTCGCTGGTGGCCGGGTCGTTGAGGCCCAGCCGCCGGCAGATCTTGTCGAAGCGCTGGGCGATCAGCTCGGCGAACACTCCCTCGCCGCGCATGCGCTTGCCGAAGCGGCTGTCGTAGTCGGCACCGCCACGACTCTGTCGCACCAGACTCATCACCTTGCGCGCCCGCTCGGGGTAGTGGGCCGCCAGCCAATCCTCGAACAGCGGCGCTACTTCCCGCGGCAGCCTCAGCAGCGTCCAGCCGGCCCACTGCGCGCCGGCGTCCCGCGCCGCTGCCAGCAGCCGGTCCAGCTCATGGTCGGTCAGACCCGGTATCACCGGTGCCACCATCACCCCCACCGGGATGCCGGCCTCGTGCAGTCGCTGCACGGTGCGCAGGCGCGCGGCGGGTGAGGCGGCCCGGGGCTCCAGGCTGCGCTTGAGCTCGGTGTCGAGGCTGGTCAGGCTAATCGACACCCGCACCAGCCGCTGGCGGGCCAGCTGCTCCAGCAGGTCCAGGTCACGCAGGACCAGCGCGCTCTTGGTGATGATCGACACCGGGTGGCGACACTCGAGCAGGAAGCCCAGTATCTCGCGGCTGGTGCCTCGCTCCGCTTCCAGCGGCTGATAGCAGTCCGTATTGCCTGAAAGAGCGATCGGCCGGCAAACATAACTCCTCTTGCAGAACTCATCCCGCAGTCGATCCACCAGGCCGCTGCGGGCAATCAGCCGAGTCTCGAAGTCGATACCCGGCGACATGTCCCAGTAGGCGTGACTCGGTCGCGCGTAGCAGTAGATGCAGCCGTGCTCGCAGCCGCGGTAGGGATTGAGGGAGCGGTCGAAGGCCAGGTCCGGGGAGTCGTTCCACGCCAGCGCACTGCGTGCCCGCTCCTCGCTGACCACCGTGGCCAGGCGCGTCGGCATCTCCTCCTGCCACCAGCCGTCGTCCACCGTTTCGCTGTGGGTGGGGGCGAAGCGGTTGTCGGGGTTGTAGGTGGCGCCGCGACCCTTGCGCGTTTGCTTGATGTCGAAGTGGGGCATGGCGAGCCTTCATTTAACTGTATTCATGTACAGTATAGGGTGGCATTGGTCAGGTGCCAATCGTGAACGGCTCCACCTGGCGGGCATTTGTTTCGGGTTTCCTTTACGCTTTGCCGTATGGATGCCATCTCCGACAGTCAATCCGAGCGCCAGGGCGAGGCGCTCTACTCGGTCCACGGGCTGTGGTGCACTAGCTGCGCGCTTGCCGTCGAAGCCCAGTTGATGCGCTTATCCGGCGTTGAGTCCGCCAGCGTGCACTACCCCAGCGCCACCTTGCTGGTGCAAGGCCAGCCGGAAGCCCTCGACGAGAGTCGCATGGCCGCCGCCGTGGACCGACTCGGCTATCGCTTGGGCCCTCCGGAAGCGATAGGCGATGCCGAAGCGCGGCTGGATGCCGAGAGCCGCTATCTCACCCTGCGTCTGCTGTTGGCCGTGGCCTTCGGCATGTGGACCATGCTCGCTTCGCTGCTGATCTATGCCGGGGCCATGCCCAGCTCCGAGTTGGACCTGATCATGGCCTGGGTATCGGGCGCCTTCGCCATTCCCGTCGTCACCTATGTAGCGCTGCCGTTCTACCGCGCCGGCTGGCGCACCGCACGCGCATGGCGACCCGGCATGGATGCCCTGGTGTCGCTTGGTGCGCTGACGGCGGTGGGCGTATCGCTGTGGCTGCTGATGCTGGGTTCGCCGGAGGTCTATTTCGATACCGCCGTGATGTTGGTCACCCTGCTGCTGGTCGGTCGGCTGGTGGAAACCCTGTGCCGCCACCGCGGGCTGCGTGCGCTCCAGGCGTTGCATCGGCCGCCGGCGCAGGTTCAGCGCTGGGTGGCGGATGCCTGGCAGTCCTGTGCGCTAAAAGCGGTGGCGGTGGGGGATCGGCTGCGCGTCGAGCCCGGCGAGACCCTGCCGCTGGACGGTGTCCTCCGCGATGGCGAAGCGCTGCTCGACCTCTCACCACTGACCGGGGAAAGCGCGCCGCGGCGCTGCCTGCCGGGCGATGCCGTGGCGGCCGGTTGCCGTAACCTCGGCGCGGAGATGGTATTCGAGGTTACCGCGCCCGCCGGCGAGTGTCGTTTGGACCGGCTGCGCGAGCAGATGTGGTGGCAGCAGGCGCGCAAGGGCGAGCTGCAGCGGCTGGCGGATCGCTTCGCCGGCTGGCTCAGCCCCTTGGCGGTGGTGCTGGCGTTGCTTACCCTGGTGGCGACCTGGCTGGCCGGCGTGCCGACCGAGGAGGCCTGGGTGAGGGCGCTGTCGGTGCTGGTGGTGGCCTGCCCCTGCGCCGTGGGCCTGGCGATTCCCCTGGCCGGTCTGGCGGGCAGCGGCCAGGCCCTGGAGCGCGGCGTGGTGATTCGCGACCCGGGGGCCTTCGAGACGCTGGCGCGAATCCGCAGCGCCGCCTTCGACAAGACCGGCACCCTCACCGCCGGGGAACCGCAGGTGCAGGCCATGCACTCGGCGGCCAACCTTTCTGAGCCGGAGCTGCTGGCGCTGGCCTCGGTGGCGGCGCGTGGCAGCGAGCACCCGTTGGCGCGGGCCGTGCGTCGCTATGCCCAGGATGCTGGGGCGGGCATTGAACTCGAGATCGTGCAGGCCGAGGAGGTCGGCGGACGGGGGCGCCGTGTCTTACTTGGCGACGGGCGAGAGCTGCTGCTGGGCAGCCGTGCCTGGCTCGCCGAGCAGGGCGTTGCCACCGAGCAGGCCGTCGACTCGGGAGAGAGCGAAGTGCTGCTGGCCTGCGACGGTACCCTGTCGGCTCGCTTCACCCTGGGCGAGACGGCCCTGCCCGGCACCGCAGAAACGCTGGCCGAGCTGCGCCGTCACGGCCTTGCGCTGGCGCTGATCAGCGGCGATAGGGCGCCGGCGGTGAGGCGGCTGGCGGATGCGGTGGGTATGAAAGCGGAGGAGTGCTATGCCGGTCGCAGCCCCGAGGCCAAGGCGAAGCTGTTGGCAGCCATGCCGCAGCCATCGCTCTATGTGGGAGATGGGCTGAACGATGTTCTGGGCCTAGCCACGGCAAGCGTGGGCGTAGCGCCACTGGGTGCCAGTGCCACCGCGCAGGAGGGGGCCAGCGTGGCGTTGCTCAAGCCGGGAGTGGTCGGCATCGAGGTTGCCTGGCATCTGGCGCGCCTCACCCGAAGGGTGATGCGTCAGAACTTGATCCTTTCCGGGGTCTACAACCTGCTGGCGCTGGGGCTGGCGGTGGCCATGCCGATTCCGCCGTTGGTGGCGGTGCTGGCAATGGTGGCCAGTTCACTCAGCGTGGTGGCGAACTCGGCGCGCCTGGCCTTGAGCGATGACGAAGCACCGAGAGAGCGCCCCGTAAGCCCGCGGTCCGACCCTCTCGGCGCGGCACCGTGACAGACCGAACCAGCCTGTTAAGATGGCGGCAGCTCTCGTCATATCAGGACAATCGCATGCTTGCCGTTACCCTGGCCGCCATCGTGCCGGTCGAAGACTCTCTCGCAGCTGCCGTGCAGGCACGTCTGGACAGCCTAACCAAGCCGCCCGGCAGCCTTGGGCGTCTCGAGAGTCTGGCCAGGGAGCTGGCCTGCATCAGTGGCCAGGTCGTTCCGACGGTGAGTCCGCCTGGCGTGATCGTGTTTGCCGCCGACCATGGCGTGGCGGAAGAGGGTGTTTCGGCCTTTCCTCAAGAAGTCACGGCGCAGATGGTCGCCAACTTCGCTGCCGGTGGGGCCGCCATCAACGTGTTTTCCCGGCAGATAGGCGCGCGCCTCGAAGTCGTCGATGTGGGAGTGAAGGGAACGGTTGCAGGCGACGACGTGGTACACGACAAGGTGCGCCCCGGCACGGCAAATTTCATCCACGCCGATGCCATGAGCCGCAGCGAGGCCGAACATGCCATTGACGTGGGCATTCGCGCCGCCGAACGCAGTCATGCCGCCGGCTGCCGCTGCCTGATCGTCGGCGAGATGGGTATCGCCAACACCACGGCGAGCAGCGCCCTGCTGGCTGCGCTGAGCGACGTGCCGGTGAGTCGGCTGGTGGGACAGGGGACAGGCATTGATCTCTCGCGAGTGCCGCACAAGGCGAAAGTGATTGAAACAGCTCTGGCGGCTCGCTGTGCTGATCCCACCCAGCCGCTCGAGGTGCTGGCCAAGCTCGGCGGGCTCGAAATCGCCGCCATGGCCGGCGCCTACCTAGGCGCAGCGGCCCGGCGCATGCCGATCCTGGTCGACGGCTTCATTGCCACCGTGGCGGCGCTGGTGGCATGCAGGTTGAATCCTGCCACACGTGGCTATCTTATCTTCGCTCACCGCTCCTGCGAGCCGGGGCATGACGTGGCGCTCGAGCAGCTGGAAGCCAGGCCGCTGCTCGACCTGCAGCTGCGACTGGGCGAGGGCACCGGAGCGGCGCTCGCCTTTCCGCTGCTCGAAGCCGCCTGTCGCATGCTGGCCGAGATGGCTACCTTCGACTCGTCCGGGGTGGTTGCCGGTGCCGTTGCAGAATGAGCGCCGAGCCGCTCAGCCTGGCCCTGTTCCTGCTGCTCGTCGGAGCCATTCTGACCGATCTGGCCGTTGGCGACCCACGCTGGTTGCCGCATCCGGTCGTGCTCATGGGGCGGCTGATCGCTCTCTTGGAGCGTCGCTGGAACCAAGGCACGTTCACGCAGCGGCGGCTCAAGGGGTTCCTGCTCACCGGCTGCGTGGTGGGGTTGGTCTACGTCACGGCCTGGGCCGCGCTGGCGCTGCTGGCCTGGCTGCACCCCTGGTTAGGACTTGCCGGCGAGCTGCTGTTGCTGGCCAGTGCGCTTGCCATCAAGGGCCTGCGCGATGCCGCGTTAGCCGTGGCCGGCCCATTGGCAAAGGGTGAGCTCAAGGCTGCACGGCAGGCCGTTTCGATGATCGTCGGACGCGATACCGAGAGCCTCGGCGAGGCCGATATCGCCCGGGCCGCGGTGGAGACCGTGGCCGAAAATACGGTCGATGGTATTACCGCACCGCTGTTTTGGGCGCTGCTCGGCGGGGCGCCGCTGGCGCTGGCCTACAAGGCGGTGAACACCCTCGATTCCATGGTCGGCTATCGCAACGAGCGTTACGCCGACTTCGGCTATGCCTCGGCAAAGCTTGACGATATCGCCAACTGGATACCGGCTCGGCTGACCGCGCTGGCCATGTGGCTGGCGGCTCTGGCGCTGCCCGGTTCGCGCACGCGAGGGGCGTTGGCCGGCACCTGGCGCGACGCGCCGGGCCACCCCAGCCCCAATGCCGGCTGGCCCGAGGCGATGATGGCCCATCTGCTCGGCGTGCAGCTGGGCGGCACCAACACCTATGCCGGGAAAATTTCCGAGCGGGTACGGATGGGCGACCCACGGGTGCCGCTGGGCGTCGCCCACATAGAGGCGGCCGTGCGCCATATGCACGCAGCCTGGAGCGTCTTCTTCCTGCTGATGGCGGGTCTCGCGTTCGCCGTGAGGGTGTGGGTATGAGCGAACCGGATAGCAGGCACGACTGGCCTAGCCACGGCGGGAGCCCCGAGCGGGTATTGCCGCGCTTCGGCCTCGCTGGCGACAGTGAGGTCATCGACTTCAGTGCCAACCTCAACCCGCTGGGGCCGCCGCCCTGGCTGGCGCAGCGGCTCGCCGCCAGTCTGGCGGAGCTCGCCGTCTATCCCGATCCCGACTATGGCGCAGCGCGAGCGGCCATTGCCCTGAGCGAGGGGTTGGCGCCCGAACAGGTGCGGCTTACCAACGGCGGTGCCGAAGCGATCTTCCTCGCCGGGGCGCTGCTGGCCAGGCGCGAGGCAGGGCACGAGGTGGGGCGGGCAATCATTGTGCAGCCGACCTTCAGCGAATACGAGCGTGCCTGCCGCCACTACGGTATCGCCGTCCAACATCTCAGCTTGGGGGGGGAGGGCTTCGTACTGGACGAGGCGCGTGCCTGTGAAGCCATGCGTGAGGCGGATGCCATCTTCCTGTGCCGACCCAACAATCCTACCGGTACGCTGGTCGAGCGGCAGCTGGTCGAACGCATGCTGGCGGTGGGAGAGCGCCACGGCACCATGCTGGTGGTGGACGAGGCCTTCATCGACTTCGTCACCCCCGACGAGCGGCTCACGCCGCTGCTGGCCCGCTACGACAACTTGCTGCTTTTGCGCTCCATGACCAAGCTCTACGCCATTCCCGGGCTGCGACTCGGCTACCTGCTGGGCGGGGAGTCGTTAGTGCGGAGCATCGCCGAGTTGCAACCGCCGTGGAGCGTCAATGCCCTGGCGGCGGGGATGGTCGCGCCGCTGCTGGCGGAGCGCGACTACCTGGCGCGTACCCACGCCTGGCTCAGAGCCGAACGCCCTTGGCTGAGCCATGAGCTGCAGGTGCTGGGGTTAAAGGTGGTGCCCTCCCAGGCCAATTTCCTGCTGGTTCGGGATGGTGGTTCACGGCCCATGTCGCGGCTGCTCGAACATCTGGCTCGCTCGGGCATTCTGGTGCGTCACACTCACAACTTCTTGGGACTCGACGGTGCCTGGCTACGCGTTGCGGTACGCTCGCGGCAGGAGAATCGACGCTTGCTCGAGGCCATTGCCCGCTGGAGGGCGTCATGATCGCCTTCATCAGTGGTGGGGCGCGCTCCGGCAAGAGCTCCCACGCCGAAGCCTTGGCAAGGCGCTGGCAGGCCGAGCGGGGCGGGGATCGCTACTACCTTGCCACCGCCACCCGCGGCGACGGGGAAATGCAGGCTCGTATCGGACGGCACCGTGACGCCCGCGGCGAGGGCTGGATCACGCTGGAGGAGCCGGTCGACCTGCTTGCAGCCCTCGATAGGGTCGACCCCGGCGGCACACTGCTGCTCGACTGCCTGACGCTGTGGGCCAGTCAGCTGTTGTATGCCAGTCCGCTCGACGAAGCGCAGGGCACCGCCATGATCGAGCGTATGCTGGCCACCGCCAGGCAGCGCAACATCGCACTGGTGATCGTCTCCAACGACGTCAACGAGGGCATCCCCCCTGAGGATGCCGAGGTGTGGCGCTACCTTGCCTTTCTGCAGCGCGTGCACTGTCTGGTGGCGTGCGAGGCGGATGAGGTGGTGCAGGTGATGGCCGGGCTACCCCAGCACTGGAAGACGCAGGAAGCCCAGATATGAGAGACGCCGCCTACGGCCTGGCATTGGCCCTGCAGTTCCTGACGCGTCTGCCGCTGCCGCTTGCATGCCCCTGGACGCCTGAGACGCGGCGTTGGGCAGTGCGTTGCTACCCGTTGGTGGGCGTGCTCATTGGCGGCCTGCTGGTCGTAGCGAGCCTACTGCTCGATGGCTTGCTGCCCGCACCGCTACTGGCGCTGGCCCTGCTCACCCTGTGGGTGGCACTGACCGGCGGTCTGCATCTGGACGGCTTGATGGACGTGGCCGATGCACTGGGCAGCAATGCGCCACTAGCGCGTAAATGGGAAATCATGAAGGACCCCCACGTGGGTAGTTTCGGCATCCTGGCGCTGGTCTTCTTGCTGTTGTGGAAGGCCGCGTTGCTGTACGTGCTTATCGACGCCGGCGCAAGCCTTCTGCTGCTGCTGGTGATTGTGGCGCTGGGGCGACTGGCAGCAGTGGCACTGCTGGTGCTGGCTCCGGCAGCCCACCCGCAGGGCATGGCCGCCAGTTGGAAGCGCGATCTTGCACCGCTCGATCTGTATCTCGCGGCGCTGCCCCTCCTGCCGCTGGCCGTGCTGGTGCCAGGCGCAGGGTGGCTATGCCTGTCCCTGGCGCCGTTTCTGGCACTCTACGCCTGGGGCATGCAGTACGCCTTCCAGGGCATCAATGGCGATATCGTCGGAACCGCAATCGAAGGAGGAGAACTATGGCTGCTGCTGGTCGCCTGGAGCTGGTGGTCGTTCGTCATGGGCTGACCCAGTGGAATCGCGAGCGCCGCTACCAGGGGCAGCGGGATATTCCGTTGCTGTTGCCGGATGCCTTGCCGGGCCTCGACCGGCTGCGCGAGGCGCTGGCGGAGCAAACCTTCGATGCCGTGTACTGCAGCGATCTGACCCGCTGCCGACAGACCCTGGCGCACGTGGTCGAAGGGCGCGAGCGGGCCTGGCCGACACACTTCGACTCGCGCCTGCGGGAGCTCGACTTCGGCGAATACGAGGGGCACAGCTACGAGGAGCTGGAGACTAAGCCCGCCTATCGCGCCTGGATCGACACCGCCGGCGAGCAGGCCCCGCCTGGCGGTGAATCCACCGTCGACCTGCGCCGTCGGCTCGACGACTGGTTTGCCGACTTGGTGAGCGGCTGCACGCCTCACGGCCAGTATCGTGCACTGGTGGTGGCCCATGGTGGGGTGATTCGCGAGTTGCGCCGCCGCTTCGAGGGCATCGGCTTCTGGGAAGGGGGCGTCGTTCAGGCCGAGGGGCGCCGATTCACCTTCACTCATGACGGAGGGCGCTGGCAATGCAGTTCTTCATCGGCGGTACCTGCGCCGGCAAGCGCGGCGTCGTAAGGCAACGCTTCGAGGAGCCCCGCTGGCATTCCGCCCATGCGGGAGACCGGCTCGAGGCGTGGCCTTCGGCTGCCGACACCTCATGCCTGGTGCTGGAGGGCTGGGAGCGCTGGATCGGCGAGCGGCTCGCCGCCGAGCCCGACGACGACCGGCTGCGCCAGGCCATGGTGCGGGAGCTCGATGCGCTGCGGGCCTGGGAAGCCGAGCAGGGTGGCGAAGTAGTGCTGATCCTGCTCGAAATGGGTCGTGGCATCGTGCCGCTCGGTACCGACAAAAGGCGCCTGCGTGACCTCAACGGCTGGCTGGCCCAAGACGCTGCGGCGCGCAGCGAACGGGTGTGGTACGTGTGGAATGGGCTGGTGAAAGAGCTAAGTTGTTGATCTGTATCAGCCTGAGCGCAACGGTGCGTTGACGTTCGTCGGCGCTGTTGTTAGCTTACGCCCACTCTCAGGCGCCTCATTGTCCTATCGAGGTTAAACGGGAAGTCGGTGGTCCTCTTCACAGTCGAAGAGGCGCATTCCGACGCTGCCCCCGCAACGGTGATCGAGTGCAGGTCCATCATCACGCCACTGTGCTTTGCATGGGAAGGCGATGGACCCGGAGCGTGTAGTCGGCGCTTCACTCGTCAGCCCGGAGACCGGCCCGAGAGAACATGCCGGGTTGCGGTGGGCAATCTCGAGGCAGGGCAGACGCCGCCGTTCACCTCTCCCTTTCTCGATCCCCTTCACGCCGCCCCGGCTTCGCCTAGAAGACCGTGCGGGTAGGCACGGCGAGCAAGGGAATCGAAATGAAAACCAGTCATCACCTGGCCGCGCAGGGCCTGGCCGCCTTCGGCCTGGCTGTGCTTCCTCTGGCCGTTCAGGCCCAGGCCACCACCGCCGAAGAAACCGACACCGTCGCGCTCAACCCGATGGTGATCACCGCCACCCTGGCGCCGCGTACCGCCGACGAGACGCTCTCCTCGGTGACCGTGCTCGACGAGGCCACCCTGCGTCGGCAGGATCCCACCAGCGTTACCGATATGCTGCGCGGCCAGCCGGGAGTGGACGTCATCACCAACGGCAGCTTCGGCAAAAACAGCAGCGTCTACCTGCGGGGTACCGGCAACGAGTCGACGCTGCTGATGATCGACGGCATTCGCCTGCGCTCGGCGACGGCGGGCGGTGCAGCTTGGCACTATCTCGATCCGCGCATGTTCCAGCGCGCCGAGATCGTGCGTGGCCCGCGGGGCAGCCTGTACGGGGCCGATGCGGTGGGCGGCGTGGTGCAGCTGTTCACTCATGAGGCGCAGGAGGGCGGTCCGCACCCACGCGTCTCGGTGGGCGGCGGCTCCTTCAACACCCAGCGCTACAGCGCCGGGCTCTCCGGCAGCAGCGGCGGCACCCGCTACAGTTTTGCCGGCAGTCATTTCACCACGGACGGTACACCCATTCGTCGCGATGGCGAGGACAAGGGGTACGACAATACCTCTGGGCTGGTTCGTATTACCCATACTTTCGAAACTAATGCGGAAGTAGGCGTGCTAGCACTGCGTGCCAGAGGCGGCAATGAGTACGACGGTGGCGAAATGGACTTCGTGCAGCAAGTTGCCGGCATCTACGGTGAGCTACCAATCGCCAGCAACTGGCGTAGCCGGCTGACCTTGAGTGAGTCACGTGACGAGCTTCACGACCAGGCTTATGCCACCCAGTGGGGGCCGGCAAGTACTTCCATCCTCGATACTCGTACTCAGACTGTTCGCTGGCAGAATACCCTGGCTTTTGGTGTGCACGAATTGGTGGCCGGGGCCGAGTACAGCGAAGATCGTGTTTCCGGTACGACAGGCCACGACGTGACTCGTCGCGACAACACGGCGGTTTTCGCCCAGGGTCTACTCGATTTTTCTCCGTTCGCCTTGCAGGCTGCCCTCCGTTATGACGACAACGAGGCGTATGGCGAGGAAGTCACCGGCAGTTTGGCGCTTGGCTATGATCTGGATAGCTTTCATACGCTGCGAGCCAGCTATGGCACGGCTTTCCGTGCTCCGACTTTCAACGATCTGTATTGGCCCTACCAGGACTTCGGTGATTGGGGATCCTACCAAGGAAATCCTGACTTGCGGGCGGAAACTTCTTCTACGGTTGAGTTCGGTATACGTGGCCAATACCAGACCATTTTCTGGGATCTGGCGGCTTACCATACGTCTGTTGACGATATGATCGCCACGGAGACCATCAATAATGATAGTCGTCCGACCAATATCAACGAGGCGCGTATTCGGGGCGTCGAGTTGTCAGGGGGAGCCGAGATACAGGACTGGACTCTGGCCGCTGCCTTGACTTGGACTGATCCCGAAAATCGTAGCGGAGCCAATGCGGGCAATCGTATCCAGCGCCGGGCCAGCCAGAGCGCACGTTTCGACGTGGATCGCGAGCTGGGCGAGTGGTCGCTGGGCGGCTCCTGGATCTTTCAGGGGTATCGCTACAATGATGCCGCCAACACGGATCGCATCGGTGGCTTCGGGCTGGTCAACCTGCGCGCCGGGTGGCAGTTTGCCCCGCTGTGGTCGGCTCGCCTGACGGTGGAGAACGCCCTGGACAAGGAGTACGAAACTTCCCGTGACTACCTCAACGCCGGCCGTGCGGCCTTCGTCAGTGTCCACTTCGGCCAGTAAGGGCCGGTTCGGCGGGGCCCTTGGCCCCGCTGCATTTTCCTGTGCCTTGCTGGCGCTGGCCCTGTCGGGGCCGGTGGCCGGCGAGGCACGCGCCGGTTCGCTCTGCGCCATCGACGACCGTTCGCGCGAGGTGTGCCTGGATGCACCGGCCACTCGCATCGCTGCGCTCTCGCCGGGTGCAACGGAGCTGGTCTACGCCGCCGGGGCGGGAGAGAAGGTGGTCGCGGTGGTGGCCTACAGCGACTACCCGCCCGAGGCACAAGAGGTGCAGTCGGTGGGCAGTCATACCCGCATGGATCTGGAAGCCCTGGTGACACTGAATCCGGACCTGGTGATCGGCTGGATGACCGGCAACCCGCCCGAGCAGCTCGAGACCATCGAGGCGCTAGGCATGCCGGTGTTCTATATCGAGCCGCGCGACTTCGAGGGGGTATCGAGCGCCATCGAGCGGCTGGCGCTACTCGCCGATACCCGGGAAGAGGGCGAGCGAGTGGCCGGCGAGTTTCGTCAGGGCATGGCGGAACTTGCCGAGCGCTACGCCGACGCCGAGCCTGTCCCGGTGTTCTATCAGGTGTGGGATGAACCGCTGATGACCATCAACGACGAGCACCTGATCGGCAAGGTGCTGACCCTATGCGGCGGCGTCAACGTTTTCGGCGAGCTGTCGCGTCTGGTGCCGCGCATCGACGACGAATCGGTGCTTGCTGCCGATCCCGAGGCAATACTCGCCGGCGGCATGGGCGAGGAGAACCGCAACTGGCTGACTCACTGGGGACAGTATCCGAACCTTACGGCCGTTGAGCGGGAGAATCTCTACTTCGTGCCGCCCTCGCTGATCCAGCGGCCCACGCCGCGGCTGCTCGAGGGCAGTCGTCTTTTCTGTGAGAAGCTCGACCGTGCCCGCGACAAGCGCTGAGGCAAGCGGCCCGATGCCCCGTCGCAACCTGTGGCCGCCGCTTGCCGTACTGGTGCTGGTGGGGCTGGCAGCGCTGCTGTTCTCCGTTACGGTAGGCAGTGCCGCGCTGTCGCTAGGCGACGTGTGGGCGGTGATGCGCGGCGAGGGAAGCCCCCTGGCGCGCACGCTGGTGCTCGACCTGCGTATTCCGCGCTCGCTGGCGGCCTTCGCCGTGGGCGGCCTGCTCGCCGTGGCCGGCGCCCTGATGCAGGTGCTGCTGCGCAACCCCCTGGCCGACCCCTACGTGCTGGGCCTCTCCGGCGGCGCCTCGGTGGGGGCGCTGGCGGCGATGCTTGCCGGCATGGGCGGGGCGGTGCTGACCGGCTCCGCCTTTGCCGGGGCCTTTCTCTCCACGCTGCTGGTGTTCGGGTTGGCCCACGGTACCGGCAGCTGGACGCCCTCGCGGCTACTGCTTACAGGGGTCGTGGTAGCCGCCGGCTGGGGCGCGGTGATCACCCTGATGCTGGCACTCAGCCCCGCCGAGCGGCTGCCCGGCATGCTCTACTGGCTGATGGGCGATCTCTCCTATTCGCGCTCCCCCTGGCCGCCGCTGGCGCTGCTGTTGTTGATCTGCCTGCTGCTGCTGCCGCTGGGCCGCAGCCTCAACGTCATGGCGCGGGGCCCGCTCCAGGCGGCAGCGCTGGGGGTCAACGTGCGCCCGCTGGAGTGGACGATCTATCTCGTCGCCAGCGCGCTTACCGCCACGGCGGTGACCACCGCCGGCAGTATCGGCTTCGTCGGCCTGGTGGTGCCGCACATGCTGCGCCTGGTGCTCGGCAACGACCAGAGGCTGATCCTGCCGGCCTGTGCGCTTGCCGGCGGCACTCTGCTGGTACTGGCCGACACCCTGGCGCGCACCATGATCGCTCCGGAGCAGCTGCCGGTAGGGGTGATCACCGCGCTGCTCGGCGTACCCACCTTCCTCTACCTGCTCTACCGGAGCCGCTGATGAATCGCCTCGAGATCTGCGAGTTGATAATCGACGTGCCGGGGCGGCGCGACGGCCGACCGCTGGCGCTCAGCGTCGAGCCGGGGCAGGTGTGGGGTGTTCTCGGTCCAAACGGCGCCGGCAAGACGACCCTGCTGCATACCCTGGCCGGTCTGCGCGCACCGCGTAAAGGCCAAGTGCTCATCGACGAACGGCCGCTGCTAGCACTTGGCCGCCGCCAGGTGGCGCGCACCCTTGGGCTGGTGTTCCAGGAGCGCCACGACGGCTTTCCCGCCACCGTGCGTGAGACTGCGCTGATTGGCCGCCACCCGTGGCTTTCGGCGTGGCAGATGGAGGGCGGTGAGGACCTGCGCCTGGCCGAGGCGGCGCTCGAGCGACTCGACGTCGACCACCTGGCCGAGCGGCTGGTCAGCACGCTCTCGGGCGGCGAGCGGCAGCGCCTGTCCATTGCCACGGTGCTGACCCAGGCGCCGCAGATATGGCTCGCCGACGAGCCCACCAACCATCTAGACCTGCACCACCAGACCGCGGTGATGGCGCTGCTCGCCGAGCAGGCAGCCGAGGGCCGCGCGGTGATGATGTGTTTGCACGATCTCAATCTGGCGGCGCGCTGGTGCGATCACCTGCTGCTGCTCTATCCCGACGGCGAGGCGTGCTGGGGGCCTGCGGCAAGCATGCTGGTACCAGCCGCGCTGGAAGCGCTATACGGCCAGCGCCTGGCCACCGCCGAGATTGATGGCGCTCCCGTCTTCGTACCCGTGAGATAGCGGCAAGTGGGTATGCAGGCGCTATCGGCGGGCACGAGGGAGGCTCGTGCGGGGGCTTTATAGCGCGTGGCGAAAGCGCATGATGCGGCGTTGGTCGACAGGATCATCGAGGAAATCGACATTCACGCCGAAGGTATGGCGCAGCCTTGCGGCAGTGAGTACCTGCCTGGGTGGGCCGACATCCACCAGGCGACCGCCATCCATCACGCCGATACGGTCGCACTCCATGGCCTGATTGAGGTCATGCAGGGCGATGACCACCGTGACCGGCAGCTGCCGCACCAATTTCAGAATCGATAGCTGGTGACGAATGTCGAGGTGGTTGGTGGGCTCGTCGAGCAGCAGAATCCTCGGTTGCTGTGCCAGGGCCCGCGCGATGTGCACGCGCTGCCGCTCGCCGCCGGAAAGGGTATGCCAGAGTCGATCCGCCAGAGGCGCCATGCCGACGTTGGCGAGGGCGTGGGCGACGACGGCATCATCCTGCTCCGACCACGCCTGCAGCGCCGAGAGGAAGGGTGTCCTACCCAGGCCGACCGCCTCGCGAACCACGATACGGTCGAGGGTCTCAGCCTGCTGCTCGACGAAGGCGACGCTCCGGGCGATGTCGCGCTGGCGCATCGCATACATCGAGGCATCGTTCACCAGTACACGACCACGCTTGGGCTTGCGTAGCCCGGCCAGCACCCGCAGCAGGGTGGTCTTGCCCGAGCCGTTCGGGCCGACCAGGCCGAAGGTCTCGCCGGGTTCTATCGTGAGGCTGACATCGTCCAGTAGCCTGTGGCCGTGAACCGACCAGTCGATGCGTTCGGCGGTAAGTCTCATTTCGCCCTCGTTCCACGCACCAGGATCAGGGCGAAGGCCGGAGCGCCGACCAATGCCGTGACCACGCCGATCGGCAGTACCTGACCCGCCACCAGGACGCGCGAGAGAATATCCGCAGCGATCAGGAACACCGCGCCGGCCAACGCCGAGGCGGGAACCAGGCGCGTGTGGCGGCTACCGACCAGAAAGCGCATGGCATGGGGAATTACCAGCCCCACGAAGCCGATGGCGCCGACCATGGAAACCATCACTGCCGTGACCAGGGCCATGCTGGCAATCAGGATGCCGCGCACGCGGCGCACGGGAATGCCCAGCGAGGCGGCGCTGTCGGCACCGAAGGTAAAGGCATCCAGTGCCCGCCGGTACCATAAGCAGACCAGCAGGCCGGCCACCGCGGCGGGCAGTCCCAGGGAAACGTCCTCCCAGCGCACCCCGGACAGGTTGCCCATCAGCCAGAACATGATGCCTCGCGCCTGCTCGGCGCTTGCCGACCTGGCGATGATGAAAGCAGTCAGAGCATTGAACAGCTGCGAGCCGGCGATGCCCGCCAGGATGATGGCCCCCGCGGCCTGGGTGCTGCGTCCGCCACCGGTGCCACTGCTGGCGGCATGGGCGAGCAACACCACCAGGCCGAACGCCAGTCCCGCCCCGGCGAAGGCACCGAGAGAGAGCGTCACCGCGCCGGCGCCGAGCCCGGCGATGGTCACCGCCACGGCACCGGTGGAGGCGCCGGCGGATATCCCCATCAGGAAAGGGTCGGCCAGGGGGTTGCGCAGCAGTGCCTGCAGGACGACGCCGGCAAGCGCCAAACCAGCCCCGCAGCAGGCGGCAAGAATGGCCCGGCTGAGGCGATAGTTCCAGATGATGCCGGCGTCGATCCGGTCCACGGCATAGCCTGCGCCCCACAGCCGGTTGGCCAGTACCTTGAAAATGGTATCCAGCGCAATCGGCGTCTCGCCGATGGCGGTGCCGGCCATTATCGCCATGAACAGGATCAACGGCGTCAGCCAGGTCCAGTGCCAGCGAATGGGTATCGCCGGGCGCAATGCCAGGGTCGAAATCATTGGTCGAAGGACATCGTCGATAGGGCCTCGACCAGCGTTTCGAGACCGAAGATCGTGCGCATGGTGGCACTCATGGCATGGGCATCCATTTCGATGATGCGTCCATTTCCAACTGCCGCCATTTCTCGAGTCACGGGGTCGTTATGAAGAAACTCTAGTTTGTTGGCGATATCGTCCGCGGGGAAGCGGCGTCGATCCATGCTTGCGACCACGATGATATCCGGATCGGCTCGGGCGATGGTTTCCCAGCCGACCACTGGCCACTCTTCATCGGACTCCACCACATTGCGGATACCCAAGGCATCCATCATATAGCCCGGTGCACCGAGCCGGCCGGCGGCAAAGGGATCCGCCGACTCGGCGGGAGAGGAGAACCAGAATACCGCTGACAGGTTTTCCGGCAAGGCCAGGTGATTGGCACTCTCTATGGCGCTGGCCTCTCGTGCCTGCAGCTCCGCGACCAGGGCGTCCCCAGCCTCGCGTACGTTGAAGATGCTCGCCAGTTCGAGGACGCCCTTGTAGACGTGTTCAGGCGAAAAGGCGGCGATACGCGTGCCATCGCCACCCGTGCTGTTGTCCTTGGTGTCGCAGTCGGCAGGCATTACATAGGTGGCGATACCGAGCTCATGGAACTGCTCCCGGCTCGCCACGCTTCCTGTGGGGCCGACGTGCCACTCATATTGAGCGGCGACGAAATCGGGCCTGCGGCTGATGACGGACTCGAAACTCGGGTCGTTGTCGGCAAGCCGCTCGATTTCGGCATCGATCTCGCTGAACTGTGGCAGCACGGGATTGAACCATACCGATGTTCCGGACACTCGCTCGGAAAGTCCCAATGAATAGAGGATTTCCGTGGCCGATTGTCCCACGGTAACAGTGCTTTCAGGGACGGATTCGAAGCTGATTTCCATGCCGCAATTGGTCAATGTCAGGGGGTAATCGGTGGGCTCCGCCATGACAAATGGTGCGGGAAAAAAAGCGAGAGTTGCCAGTAATCGTCGAGCGTAATTCATCGCGTCATATCCAGGTGGCGGGAGAGTATGGGCCAATGAGGTTATGGTGGGCGGCGATCATAGCACTGCATTTTGCACGTCGGCGCCTCGATTGCCAGCTACCAGGATGAGAAAAGAATTGTTATGTTATACTATAACAATTTTGGGGAAAAGCTTTGAATATCACGCTGTCGGGGCAGCCTGCCGGTTGGGGTGACTGCGAGCCACGGCGGGTCATCCGTGGTCAAATTGCGCCTGTTGCGGCAATTGCTTTAGGATGGGCCTACTCGAGACGGGTGCCCCTGCTCGTAGGGGATAATCGGGAAGTATGGTACGGCGCTTGCGCCCATCCCATCGCTGCCCCCGCAACGGTAATGAGTGAGTAGCCTGCAAGAACCACTGGCATTGGCCGGGAAGGTGCAGGCAATGGCGCGATTTTTCGCGTCACTCCTCGAGCCCGGAGACCGGCCCGTCATGTCGTTTCATCCAGTAACGGTGCGGTGGGCACCGGGGATAGCGTGTCTCTGTGATTCCATTTTTCCCCCTTCAGAACGCTACCAGTTCCTGCCGGCTATCGGCCGGGCGCCCGTGTGCCATCTTTCTGACGTCGCTCATCGGCACGCCAGGTGGCCATGATGTCTCGAATTGAGTTCCCTTTCGTCGCCGTGGTCGGCCAGCAGGCGCTCAAGACCGCGCTGCTGCTCAACGCCATCGACCCTCGGGTCGGGGGCGTGCTGATCAGCGGTCCTCGCGGCACTGCCAAATCCACCCTGGCCCGGGCGCTGGCGGCGATCCTGCCCGATGACCCCGGAGGGCGTCGTCCGCCGTTCGTCACCCTGCCGCTGGGTGCCAGCGAGGAGCGCCTCACCGGCAGCCTGGACCTGCAGCGGGTGCTGTCCGAGCGCGAAGCGACTTTTCACCCGGGTCTGCTGGCCAGGGCGGATGGCGGTGTGCTCTACGTCGACGAGGTCAACCTGCTGCCCGATCCCCTGGTGGACCTGCTGCTCGATGTCGCCGCCAGCGGCACCAACATCGTCGAGCGCGACGGCATCAGCCATACCCATTCCGCCCGCTTCAGCCTGATCGGTACCATGAACCCCGACGAAGGGGAGCTGCGTCCACAGCTGCTCGACCGCTTCGGTCTGTGTCTCGATCAGGGTGGGGCGACTGGCGTGCGTGAACGGATAGCCATCCTGCAGCAGCGAGAAGCCTTCGACCGTGACCCTCAGGGCTACGTGGCGAGCCATGCCGAGGCTCAAACCGCGCTTACCCAGCGCCTGTGCCAGGCGCAGCGCCTGCTGGCCGAGATCGCAACCGCCAACTGGGTCTACGAGCACATCGCGCTGCGCTGCGAAGCCGCTGGAGTCGAAGGCCTGCGGGCTGACGTGACCTGGCACCGGGCCGCCCGGGCCCACGCCGCCTGGCGAGGCGCGACCACGGTGGAGCGAGAGGATCTGGACAGCGTCGAGCCATGGGTATTGACCCACCGTCGCGGCACCCATCAGCCGCCGCCGCCTTTACCGAGTGGCACACCACCGCCCTTGGGGCAGGGTAGGGGTGACGGCGGCACTCACGGTCAGCCTCCGGGTGGTAGCGTCAATGGCACGGCGTCCCCGGAGGGACAGTGGGGCGCCATGCCGCCGGTCAGCCAGCAGAGCCTGAGCGCTCCGCCCCTGGCCCTGCCGCCGTTCGAGTGCCATGGCCCGGCAATCTCTTCGTCAACGGTTGCGTCATCATCGAGCCGTCGGGGGAGTCGTTCGGGCCAGCGCCGAGCCCATGCCGAGGAGACGCGGCCGGACTGGTTCGCCACCGTGGTCGCCAACCGCGGCCGCTGGCCCTGGCGGGAGCTGCGCTATCGCAAGGCCCGCCGCGTCCAGCCGGTGTTGCACCTCGTGCTGCTGGATACCTCCGCTTCGACTCTCGGCCGGCAGCTGCTGGGCAAGGCCAAGGGCCTGATCGAACGGCTGGGGCGCGAGGCCTATGACGCCCGGGAGCAGATGGCGGTGCTGGGCTTCGGCAATGGCGGCGTCACCCCCATCCTGGGGCGGCGCCGCGCTCCGAAGGCGCTGCGTGAGCGCCTCGATGCTACAGACGGCGGTGGCGGTACCCCGCTGCGCGACGCCGTGCTGCGGGCGGCGCGCCTGATTCGCCAATGCCGGCGACAGGAACCTGGCTTGCATGTGCGAACCTACCTCATCACCGATGGGCGTACACGCCAGTCCCTGGATGGCCTGCCGCCACTGGGTGACTGCATCGTCGTGGATACCGAGCAGGCCGCGGTCAAGCGGGGGCGGGGGGCGCTGATCGCCCGGCAGCTGGGTGCACTGTACCAGCCCCTGAGTCATCTGGAACGCCGCCTGGAGGCCACATGACCGAGCACGATCCGAACCGTGCGGGGCCGACGAGTGCCGCCTGCCCTGCGGTTTTTATCGCCGCACCCGCCTCGGGGCAGGGTAAGACCACGGTAACCGCCGCACTGGCGCGGATGCTGCGCAATCGGGGCAAGGTGGTGCGAGTATTCAAGACCGGCCCGGACTATCTGGATCCCCTGGTCCTGGCCCAGGCTTCAGGCCGGCCGGTGGACCAGCTCGACCTGTGGATGGCCGGCGAGGCCTATTGCCGCCAGCGCCTGTTCGAGGCCGCGCTCGAGGCGGACCTGATCCTGGTAGAAGGTGCCATGGGCCTTTTCGACGGTGATCCATCGAGTGCCGATCTCGCCGCCCTGTTCGGCCTGCCGCTTGTCATCGTCATGGACGTGAAAGGCATGGCCCAGACCGCAGCGGCACTTGTGGCCGGCCTGGCGGGCTTCCGCGACGACATTCGCATCGCTGGGCTGATCGCCAACGCCTGCGGTTCGCAGCGCCACCGGGAACTGATCGAGACCGCACTGCCACCAAGCGTGCCGCTGCTGGCCGCAGTGCCTCGCGATGCCGCCCTGGCCCTGCCCGAGCGCCACCTGGGGCTGGTGCAGGCCGATGAGATCCGCGAGGAGCTGGAAACCCGCTTCGAGGAGGGGGCCAGGGTGCTCGAGGCCGAGGGGCTGGCGGAGGCGCTGCTGAAACTGCCGGCGGTGACTTTTTCGGCGCCTGACGTGGAAGCGCTGCACGCCTTGGCGTCGCTTCAGCCACTGCTTGCCGGCCGCACCATCGGCGTGGCCCGTGATGTGGCCTTCAGCTTCATCTATCAGGCCAACCTGGACCTGCTGGAGCGGCTGGGGGCGTCCCTGCGCTTCTTCTCGCCGCTCACCGATGCCCGTCTGCCGACCTGCGACGCCCTCTGGCTTCCCGGTGGCTATCCCGAGCTCCATGCCGCGCGGCTGGCGGAAAATGGCGCCATGCGCGAGGACATTCGCCGCTTCTTTGCCGCGGACAAGCCGATCCTCGCCGAGTGCGGCGGCATGCTCTACTGCCTGGAAACCCTGACGGACTATGACGATAGCACCCACGCCATGCTGGGCTTGTTGCCAGGTCACGGCGCCATGCGCGGGCGGCGAGGATGCCAGGGAATGCAGATCGCCGAGCTGCCGGAGGGGCCGGTGCGCGGCCATGCCCATCACCGTTCGCTGGCAGAGGGCACTCCCGAAGCCATCGCCTTCGGTCGGCGCCAGCGCCACCCCGCACCGGGCGAAGCCATCTATCGCCAGCGCCGCCTGACGGCGACCTATCTGCACCTGTTCTTCCCCGACAACCCCGCCGCCGTGGCCCGCCTGTTCATGCCGGGCCAGGCCAGCGAGACTCACTCCATCGCCACACAGGAATCCCACGGATGAACCTGAACAAGATCCCCGCCACGGTGGTGACCGGCTTCCTGGGCAGCGGCAAGACCACGCTGCTGGCCAGCCTGCTACGCCAGGTTACCGGCAAGCGCATCGCCGTGATCGTCAACGAGTTCGGCGAACAGGACATCGACTCCAGCCTGCTGCGCGGCTGCGCCTTGAGTTGTGAAGACGACGCCACCGCCGTGGAAACCGAGAGCGGCATCTTCGAGCTGGCCAACGGCTGCATCTGCTGCACCGTGGAGGAGGAATTTCTGCCGGTGATGAAGAAGCTGATGGCACGCCGCGACGACATCGACCATATCCTCATCGAGACCAGCGGCTTGGCCCTGCCCAAGCCGCTGGTACAGGCCTTCAACTGGCCGGAGGTGCGTCAGCACTGCACCGTCGATGCCATCATCACCCTGATCGACGGCCCGGCAGTGGCCGCCGGTCGCTATGTCAGCGATGTCGATAAAGTGGAGGCCCAGCGCCGTGCCGACGACTCCCTGGACCATGACCCCAGCCTGCGCGAACTACTCGACGACCAGCTGAGCGCGGCCGACCTGGTGCTGGTCAGCAAGACCGACCTGCTCGAGCCGGCCGAACGCAAACGTGTGGAGGAGCTGGTGGCCCAGCGGGTGCCGGCATCCGTGAAGACGCTTTTCATCGACCAGAGCCTGGCTTCGGACAAGGCCCAACTGGAAGCCCTGATGGGTATCGGCGCGGCGAGCGAGGAGAGTATCGACCGCATCGACAACCACCACGATCGTCATCACGCCGAGGGGGCGCACCACGACCACGCCCACGACCATTTCGACTCCTGCGTGATCCGGCTGGGAGAGGTCGATGGCGGCGCCTTGGAGGACAGGCTCCAGCAGTTGGTGAAAACCCACGAGATTTATCGCGCCAAGGGCTTTGCGGCGATTCCGGGCAAGCCCATGCGCCGGGTGATACAGGCCGTCGGCGAGCGTCTGGACGGCTACTTCGACCGGCTATGGGGGCAAGGCGAGCGGCGCCAAACTCAGCTGGTAATCATCGGCAAGGGGCTGGACAGCGAGGCACTGCACGCGGCGCTGTCGAGCGCCGAGATCGCGACGACCCCCTGATGCATCTCTTCGCCGCCAAGCCCGGGGGCTTCGTTGACGATGAAGGCATCGTCGACCTGCAGCAGAGCCCTGCCGAGGTCGTCATCCTGTCTGCCGCCGACAGCAGCCTGTCGGCCCTGGCCCAGGCGGTCGAGCGGCTGAGCGCGACGGGAGGCGACGGCTACCCGACGGTGCGGCTGGCGAACTGGATGAACCTGGTCAAGCCCGCCGCCTATGACCTCTACGAGGACAGGGTGCTGGAAAAGGCGCGCCTGGTGATCGTCTCGCTGCTGGGTGGCAGCGGCTACTGGCGCTACGGCCACGAGCGGCTGCTGGCCTGGGCCGCCGCTGACAAACGGCGTCAACTGATCCTGGTGCCGGGCTGCGACGCCCCGGACGACGCCCTGCTGGAGGATTCCAGCGTGGCTTTCGCCTCGGCCCGCCGGGTGTGGCGCTACCTGCGCGAAGGCGGCGCGGACAATGCCGAGCAGCTGCTGCGCTTTGTCGGCAGCGAGTGCCTTGGTCTTGCCCTGGCGTGGCAGGAACCGAAGACGATTCCCGCGGCGCTGCTCTATTTTTCCAGAACCCCTTCCCAGGAGGCGCCGCAAGCCGCCACTCAACGGGAGGCAACGCTAAGCGAATGGATGGCTAGGCGCGATCCCAAACGCCCGGTCTGCCTGCTGCTGTTCTACCGCAGCCATCTGCAGGGCGCCAACACCGCCATGCTGGATGGCCTGATCGAGGCCCTGCGGGAGCAAGAGCTCCAGCCGCTGGCGGTGGCCGTGGCGTCGCTCAAGGAAGAGGCCTGTGTGGCCTTCGTCAATCACCTGATCGAGCAGGCCGGGGCCATGCTGGTGGTCAATACCACCGGGTTTTCCGTCAACCGCAACGCCGACGAGCTGGAGGTCCTCGAGGTACCCGAGAGTCTCTTCGTCGGGCGGCCGGTGGTGCTGCAGGCGATCCTGGCGAGCAGCACCGAGGAGGATTGGCAGGCGAAGGCGGCAGGCCTGCATAGTCGCGACGTGGCCATGCAGGTGGTGCTGCCGGAGATGGACGGCCGCATCATCACCCGAACGGTGGGCTTCAAGAGCGAGGCGCACTACAGCGAGCGCTGCCAGCTGTCTGTTATCCGTCATGTGCTGCATCCCGAGCGTGCCGCTTTCGTCGCTCAACTGGCGCGGCGCTTCTGTCGTTTACGTCAGGCGCCCAATGGCGACAAGCGCCTGGCGCTGGTGCTGGCCAACTACCCCAACCGCGATGGCCGTATCGGCAACGGCGTCGGCCTGGATACGCCTGCCTCGACGCTACGGACTCTGCAGGCGCTGGCTCAGGAGGGTTATCCGGTAGGCGACGTGCCGGCAAACGGTGACGATCTCATTCGCCTGCTGCAGGGCGCCGTCACCAACGATCACGATGTGCTGGACCAGCGCGCCTGCTGGCAGAGTATCGCTATCGACGACTATCTGGCGTGGTTCCGAACCCTGCCGGAAGCGCTGCAGGAAGCGGTATGCGCTCGCTGGGGCGCTCCGTCGGAGGACCCCAAGTGCCGCCAGGGGCGGTTGATGATCGCCGGGGTGCGCCTGGGGGAGACCTTTGTCGGGATCCAGCCGGCGCGGACCTTCCGTCATGGCCACCGTTGGATCGACGACCCGGTCAAGAGCTACCACGACACCGAGCTGGTGCCGCCCCACAGCTACCTGGCGTTCTATCTCTGGCTGCGCGAGCACTACCGGGTGGATGCGGTGATTCATGTGGGCAAGCACGGCAACCTTGAGTGGCTGCCGGGCAAGAGCACGGCGCTCTGTGCCGAGTGCTGGCCGGATATCGCCCTGGGGCCGCTGCCGCACTTCTACCCCTTCATCGTCAACGACCCGGGTGAGGGCGCCCAGGCCAAGCGGCGCAGCCAGGCGGTGATCATCGACCACCTGATGCCGCCGCTGGCCCGCGCCGAACTCTACGGCGCCATGGCGGAACTGGAAGCCCTGACCGACGAGTATTATCAAGCGCTGGGCATGGACCCGCGGCGCGAGACGCTGCTGCGCGAGCGAATCATCGAGCATCTGCGCCGCACCGGTATCGACCAGGAGCTGGCCCAAAGCGGAAATAACGCCGAGGGTACCGATGACGAGCGCCTGCTCAACGAACTGGACACCTACCTGTGCGATATCAAGGAGGCGCAGATTCGCCACGGCCTGCACGTGCTCGGCAGCCTGCCGCCGAGGGAGAAGCTGGCCGGGACCCTGGTCGCCATTTTGCGCCTGCCACGGGGCGAGGCACCGGCCCAGCGCGGCCTGCTGCACAATCTGGCCACCGACCTGGGGCTGGCCGCAGACTTCGATCCGCTGATGGCCGGGGCCGAGCCCTGGCACGGCCCGCGGCCGCGGGCCCTGGCCGAGCTGGAGGCGTCTGCCTGGCGCACTGCCGCCGATACCCGCGAGCGCCTGGAGCTGCTTGCCCACCGGCTGATCGACACTTACGTGTTGGCCCCGGGCTGCCTGGCCACCTTGGCCCGGGACTACCCGACCACCGTCGAGCAGTGCCGCTACGCCCGCGAGCGGCTGTGGGTCGCCATGCAGCGGGGCGTGGAGATGGAGATCCAGTCGTTGCTGGATGGCCTCGAGGGCTATTTCGTGCCGCCCGGGCCGAGCGGCGCCCCCAGCCGCGGGCGGCTGGACGTGCTGCCCACCGGGCGCAACTTCTTCAGCGTCGACAACCGCTCGATTCCGTCCCCCGCCGCCTGGTCGCTGGGCGAGAAGTCGGCCCAGGCGTTCGTCGAGCGTTACCTGCAGGATCACGGCGACTACCCGCGCCGGCTGGGGCTGTCGATCTGGGGCACCGCCACCATGCGCACCGGCGGCGACGACATCGCCCAGGCCTTCGCCCTGATGGGGGTGCGGCCGATCTGGTCGCTGGGCTCCCAGCGGGTGATCGACGTCGAGGTGATTCCCGCCATGCTGCTGGGCCGCCCCCGAGTGGATGTCACCCTGCGGGTCTCCGGCTTCTTTCGCGATGCGTTTGCCAACGTCATCCATCTGTTCGACCGTGCGGTGCGGGCGGTGGCCGAATACGCCGAGCCGGGCGACGGCAACACCATTCGCGCGGCGGTGCTGGCGCGTCGCCAGGAACTCGAGGACCAGGGGCTGGCACCGGAAGAGGCCGCCCGTGAGGCCGGCTACCGAATCTTCGGCAGCAAGCCCGGCGAGTATGGCGCCGGCCTCAACCCGCTTATCGAGAGTCGCGCCTGGAATAGTGCGGACGACCTGGCCGAGGCCTATCTCGATGCCGGGGCCTATGCCTACGGTCAGTTCCCGGAGTCGGGGCATGTCGCACGACGAGCCTTCGAGGAACGACTCAAGGGCCTGGAGGCGGTAATGCACAACCAGGACAACCGCGAGCACGACATCCTCGATTCCAACGGCTACTACGAATTCCAGGGCGGCATGGCCAACGCCAGCCGGGCCCTCGCCGGCCAGACGCCTACTATCTACCACGCCGATCACGCCAACCCGGCGCAGCCGCGCATGCGCACCCTCAAGGAGGAGCTGGCCCGGGTGATCCGCTCCAGGGTGCTCAATCCCAAATGGATCGATGCGATGCGCGAACACGGCTACAAGGGCGCCGCCGAGATGGCCGCCACCGTGGAGTACCTGTTCGCCTATGACGCCACCACCGACCTGGTGGAGGATTACCAGTATGCCCAGGTCAGCCAGGCGCTGGTGCTGGATAACGAGAACCAGACGTTCCTGCGCGAGCACAATCCGGCGGCCATGGAGGAGATGGCCGAGCGCCTGCTCGAGGCCATCCAGCGCGGCCTGTGGCGGGAGCCCGGGGTGCAGGGCTCGGCCCTGCAAGACCTGCTGCTCGAGATCGACGAGACCCGTGAGCTCGCGCCACGATGATGAATACCACCGACAAGCATGGCATGTCGCCCGCGCCACGGATCAAGGGCTGGTGCCCTGGGGCCTGGCGACCCATGGCCAGCGGTGATGGGCTGCTGGTACGCGTGCGCCCTCCGTTGGGGCGATTCAGCCGCCACCAGATGCTGGCCCTGTGCGAGGCGGCCGAGACCTTCGGCAGCGGTCTGATCGAGCTCACCAGCCGCGCCAATTTGCAGCTGCGCGGCGTGTCCGAGGCCTGTTGGCCCGGTTTGATGGACTTCCTCGTCGCGCATGGGCTGGTCGACCCGGACCCTTACGTCGAACGCCGGCCGCCGCTAATGCTGGCCCCTGACTGGCAGACGGGCGAGGCCACCGTCAAGGCGGCCCGCCTGCTGCTGGACCGCCTTGACGAGTTGCCGCCACTGCCGGCCAAGTGGGGCCTGGCCATCGATGCCGGTGCGGCGCCGCGTCTGAATGAGGCTTCCGCGGATCTGCGCATCGAGCGCGCGGCAGCGGGCAGCTTACTCGTCCGTACCGATGGGCGGGCGCTGGGCACCCCGGTGGATTCCCCCGCCGCCGCCGTCGAGCTGCTGCTGCGGCTGGCGCACTGGTTCACCGGAAGCGGTGGGCGAGAAGCCGGGCGAATGCGCCGCCATACGGCGCCGCTGCCGGGCTGGGCGCCGGCAGTCATGCCCCCCGCCAAGCCTGGCCTGCGGCTGGCACTTGGGGAACATGCGTTGGGCAGGGTGGTTGGCCTGCCGTTCGGGCGGGCACCGGCTGCGGTGCTGCGTGCCGCTGTCGATTCGACAGCGGTCATCGCCGTGCGGGTCACGCCCTGGCGGCGCCTGCTGATTGAGGGCGAGGCGCCGACATCCGTCCCCGGGCTGCTGGATGATGAACGGGACCCGCGCTTAGGCGTGGATGTGTGCCCGGGCGCTCCCTTCTGCGAACAGGCGAGTGTCGAGACCTTGGCGCTGGCGGAGCGGCTGAGTGGCCGGATCGAGGGCAGCGTGCATGTGTCCGGCTGTGGCAAGGGCTGTGCCCGCCAGGAACCGGCCGATTTATGCCTGAGCGGGCGGGACGGGCGCTTCGACCTGATCGTCGGCGGTCGTGCCGATGGCACGCCTGATGCTGCCGGCCTTAGTGAATCCGATATTATTGAATATATAGAGAAGAATAGCGATGCCTCACGTCTATGAAACGGATGGTCCGGCCATCTACCGGGAATCCTTTTCCATCATCCGGCGCGAGGCCGAGTTGGCGAGCTTCGCGCCGGAAGAAGAGCCGGTGGCCGTGCGCATGATCCATGCCGCGGGCTTGGTGGAGCTCGCCGCACATATTCACTTTCGCGGCGACGCGGTGAACCGGGCCCGGGCGGCGCTGGAGCGGGGCGCGCCGATCCTGTGCGACGCGCGCATGGTCTCCGAGGGCATCACCCGCAAGCGTCTCCCGAGTGACAACCTGGTTATCTGCACCCTGCACGACGAGCGGGTGCCCGACCTGGCCAGGGAGCTGGCCACCACCCGCTCGGCGGCGGCGGTGGAACTCTGGCGGCCTCACCTGAAGGGGGCGGTGGTGGCGATCGGCAATGCACCGACCGCGCTGTTTCACCTGTTGAACATGCTGGAAGACCCGGCCTGCCCCCGTCCGGCAGCCATCGTCGGCTGTCCGGTGGGCTTCGTGGGCGCCGCCGAATCCAAGCAGGCCCTGTGGGAGAGCGCCGCGACGCCGTGCGTCATCGTCCAGGGGCGACTCGGCGGCAGCGCGGTGACGGTGGCCGCCATCAATGCCATGGCGGATCGCAGCGAATGAGCCTCGCAACCATGAAGCCAGGCACCATCCACGGGGTAGGCCTGGGACCCGGCAGCCAGGACCTGATGAGCGTGCGCGCCGACCGGCTGATTCGCGGGGCCACCCACGTCGCCTATTTCCGCAAGAAGGGGCGCCGTGGGCATGCCCGCAGCATCGTCGAGGGCCTGCTGGCGCCCAACGTGATCGAGATCCCGCTGGAGTATCCGGTCACCACCGAAATCCCGTTCGACGACCCGCTCTACAACGAACTGCTGGCGGCCTTCTACGAGAACAGCGTCGCTCAGCTCCGCGAGATCGCCGAGGCCGGGTGCGATGCGGTGGTGCTGTGCGAGGGCGATCCGTTCTTCTACGGCTCCTTCATGCACCTCTATACCCGCCTGCAGGGTCGGGTGCCGGTGGAAGTGGTGCCCGGCATCACCGGCATGTCCGCCGCCTGGACCGCCACCGGGCAGCCGGTGACCTGGGGCGACGACATCATGACCGTGCTGATGGGCACCCTGCCGGAGGCGATGCTGGTGGAGCGCATCGCGCAGACCGATGCCCTGGTGGTGATGAAGATCGGTCGCAACCTGGACAAGGTCAGGCGAGCCCTGGCCGAGACCGGCCGCGAGGACGAGGCCTGGCTGATCGAATACGCCGCCATGCCCCAGCAGCGGATCCTGCCACTACACGAAGTGGGCGACAGCGTGCCGTACTTTTCCATCCTGCTGATTCATGGACACGGGAGGCGGCCATGATTCAGAAAATGGCTGGCGGGTGGTTGAAAGTGGTCGGTCTCGGTCCGGGCGGCGATGCGCTGGTCACTCCCGAGGTCTCTGCCGCACTGGCGGAGGCCACCGATGCGATGGGCTATTTGCCCTATGTGGAACGGGTGGCGCCGCGGCCGGGGCTGACGCGCCACGGCTCGGACAATCGCGAGGAGATCCGCCGGGCCGAGCAGGCGCTGCAGCTGGCCGCCAATGGCCGTCGGGTGGTGGTCGTCTCGTCGGGTGACCCCGGGGTGTTCGCCATGGCTGCGGCCCTCTTCGAGGCGCTGGAGGCGGGGGAGCCGGCGTGGCGTGCGCTGGACATCCAGGTGCTGCCGGGTATCTCCGCCATGCTGGCCGCCAGCGCGCGGATGGGGGCGCCGCTGGGGCACGATTTCTGCTGTATCAACCTCTCCGACAACCTCAAGCCCTGGGCCCTGATCGAGAAGCGCCTGCGGCTGGCCGCCGAGGCCGACTTCGCCATGGCCTTCTACAACCCGCGCTCCCGCGCCAGGCTGGGGGGCTTCGTCCGTACTCTCGAGGTGCTGCGCGAGGCCTGCGGGCCGGGGCGCCCGATCGTGTTCGCCCGGGCCGTCTCCACGCCGGAAGAGCAACTGACGGTCACAACGCTGGGCGAGGCCACGGCGGAGATGGCCGATATGCGCACCCTGGTGATAGTGGGCTCCAGCCAGACGCGCCTGATCCCGCGCAATACCGTAGACGTGCCCTGGGTCTATACCCCGCGTTCGGCCCTAGGGTCTGACTCAGGGTCTGGCTCAGGAGCTGAGCCATGAGCGAGCCAGGCCAGGACATCTTCGACCGAATGCACTTCTCGGCGCTCCGGCAGCGCCGGCCGCTCGACCATCACCACCGGCAGCCCCAGCTGACGGGCCGCGGTGAGCTTGGCCACCGCGCCGTTGCCACCGGAATTCTTGCACACCAGGCGCTGGATGCCATGTTCGCGCAGCAGGGCCAGGTCGCCTTCCAGGGTAAAGGGGCCGCGGTCGAGGATCACCCGGTGCTGGGGCAGGAGCGGCGAAACCTCCGGCGTATCGACCAGGCGCAGCAAATAGTTGTGCTGGGGCTGGGCTGCGAAGGCGGCGAGGTGCTGGCGCCCGATGGCCAGCAGGATACGCTCGGGCGGGCTGGCGAGGGCGTTCACCGCGGCCTCGATGCTGGCCACTCGCTGCCAGCGGTCGCCGGCCTGGGGCGACCACGGTGGCCGGGTCAAGACGAGGCAGGGGATCTTGTTTTGCTGCGCCGCCAAGATGGCGTTGCGGCTCATCCGCTCGGCGAAGGGGTGGGTGGCATCGATCAGATGAGTGATGCGATTGTCTGTCAGAAAGGTGGCCAGGCCTTCTACGCCACCGAAGCCGCCAACCCGGGTCGGCAGCGGCTGCGCCTTGGGTGTCGCCACCCGGCCGGCATAGCTGAACAGGGCAGGGATCGAGCGCTCGGCCAGGGCAGTGGCCAGGGCACTGGCTTCGGTGGTACCGCCCAGAATCAGGACCTTCGTTGGGGTTTGCATAATGGCTGACGTTGACGCTCCCTGGCTGACGCTGCTCGGCTGGGGCGAGAGTGGCACAGCGGGTCTGACGGCGGCAAGCCGACAGGCATTGGATACCGCCGAGGTGGTGTTCGGCGCCCGACGCCATCTGCGCTTGCTGCCGCCTGTGGCCGCCGAGGTGCGGGAATGGCCGGTGCCCTTTGCCGACGGTATTCCCCCACTACTGAGTGAGCGCGGGCGAAGGGTGGTGATGCTGGTCTCCGGCGATCCCTTCTGGTTCGGCGCGGGGACCAGCCTGGCGCGTCACCTGCCCGCCGAGGACTGGCAGGCGCTGCCATCGCTCTCCACCTTCAGCCTGGCGACGTCGCGGCTAGGCTGGCCGCTGGAAGGCTGCCCATGCCTGGGCCTGCATGCCAAACCCCTGACTCGCATCCGGCCCTACCTGCAACGCGGTAGGCGCCTGCTGGTGCTGGTGAGGGATGGGGACGCAGTGATCGAGCTGGCCGGCTGGCTCAAGCGTTTCGGTTTTGGCGCCTCCCGGCTGCATCTGCTGGAAGCGTTGGGCGGCGACCGCGAGCGCGTCCGCAGCGTGCAAGCCGACGCCACCCTGCCGGACGACATCGTCCACCCGGTCGCCGTGGGCCTGGAGGTGGCCGGAGACGGGCCGGCCCTGGCGCTGACGCCCGGCCTGCCGGACGAACTGTTCGACCACGATGGCCAGATCACCAAGCAGACCGTGCGCGCCATGACCCTGGCTGCCCTGGCCCCGAGGGCGGGGGAGCGGCTGTGGGATATCGGCACGGGGTCAGGCTCGGTGGCCATCGAGTGGCTGCTGGCCCACCCGGATAACCAAGCCGTGGCCTTCGAGCGTGTCGCTGAGCGTGCGGCGCGGGCACGTCGCAATGCCGATAACCTCGGCGTCGACTGGCTCGAGGTAGTGGAGGGCAGCGCCCCCGACGTACTGAATGATCAGGCGCTGAGCGAACAGCCCCCCGATGCGGTCTTTATCGGCGGCGGGCTATCGCAACCCTTGCTGGAGGCGCTGTGGCAGCGGCTGCCGGCCGGCGCTCGCCTGGTGGCCAATGCGGTGACCCTGGAGTCCGAGGCCCTGCTGGCACACTGGCAACAGCAGGCCGGCGGCGAGCTGCTGCGCCTCGAACTGTCCACCGCCGCGCCCATCGGCACGCGGCGGGGCTGGAAGGCCAGCTACCCCATCGTGCAGTGGCGGGTGACGCGGTGATAGGGCGCGCCGACTACCCCGAGACGCCGGACGGCCGCTATTTCGTCGCCAAGGAAAAACTGTGGCGCAAGACCGACCCCGCCCTCGACGACACCACCCGTCGTGCACGGGTCAAAGCGCTGATGCAGGCGCGACGCGCGGTCAAACACGCCAAACAGGCCGAAGACGAAGACGCCATGCGCGAAGCGCGCCAGGCGGTGGATGCCGCCAAGATCGCCCTCGGAGAACGCGGCCCGGTGTGGTGGGACGACGACGCGCCGGATGAGACCGGCAAGCACCCGCGCAACAGCTCCTACGCCGAGTGGTGGAGCCGGCAGAGTGAATAACTTCATCAGCAAGGAGATGACATGGTGGCTTTGCTAAGGGGCATGTTGTTCGATCACGACGGTACCCTCGTGGATTCCGAAATGACCCACTTCGATATGTGGGAAACCATCCTCGGGGAATATGGCGTTCAGCTGACACAAGCGAGCTACCAGCGCCACTATGCCGGCATTCCTACCTCGGCCAACGCCTCGGACATGGTGTCTCGCTTTGCTATTCCGGTGTCACCTGGCCAGCTAGTCGCAGCGAAGGAGGCGTTGAATCGAGACTTCCTCGCGCATCGGGCATTTCCGTTAAGAGCTGGGGCCTATGACGCTGTTACGCGCTGTCACGCTGCGGGATTGCAAACCGCCATCGTGACCGGGGCAGGCCGGGCCGGGGTGGATATGACGCTGAGGTCGTATGCCCTGAGTGACCATATCGACGAGGTGGTGAGTGGCGACGATGTCTTGCTCAGCAAGCCCGCGCCGGATTGCTACCAACTTGCGCTGCAACGCCTGGGGCTGTCTGCAGAGCACTGTGTTGCGGTGGAGGATACTGAGCACGGCGTGGCCGCCGCTACGGCTGCCGGTATCCTCTGTCTCGCCGTACCCACTGCCATGTCGAAGCATCATGACTTCTCTCGCGCCGCAGGCATATTCGAGACCCTGGATACCGCTATCGAGTGGGTAATGACCGAGCACCGCCTATGTCGCCCGTAACGAATGCTAAGGCGATGCCTACAATCCGCAGAGGTCGCGCAGCGGCTGGAGGTGATCGCTACCCGGCCCAGCGGAGCAAAGGCTGGGTGACAGTGATAGATGATTCAAGAACAGCAGTGGGCGATTCGATGACGGTAGCGGGTTTTGGCTTTCGCCGGGGGGCACTGTTGGCGTCGCTGATCGATGCGCTGGAACGGATCGAGGCACAGTATGGCGCCGTTGATCGGCTGGCCGCGGCGCAGTCGATGCTGCCGCTTGTTCAGGCGCTGGGACGCGCGCGGGGCCTTGCTGTGATCTGCGTGGAAGACGAAACGCTGCCAACGGCCGTCACCCTTTCGCACTCCGGGCATAGCTTGCGAGCGAGAGGAACGGGGAGCGTAGCCGAAGCCGTTGCCATGTTGGCGACGGGGCCCGGTGCGGAGTTGCTCGGCCCCAGGCTGATTTCAACTGATCGGCTGGCCACTGCGGCGGTGGCGGCGGCCCAATCGCAAGGCGTCCTAAAAGGAGAGCGCGCATGACGATACATTTCATCGGCGCCGGCCCCGGGGCGCCGGACCTGCTGACGCTGCGGGGCCGGGATCTCATCGCATCGTCTCCCGTATGCCTCTACGCCGGCTCGCTGGTTCCCGAACGAATACTCGAGCACTGCCCGCAAGGCGCCCGGATCGTCAATACCGCGCCAATGTCCCTCGATGAGATCATCGACGAGATGAACAGTGCCCATGCCGCGGGCCTGGATGTGGCCCGGCTGCACTCCGGTGACCTGTCGGTGTGGTCCGCCATGGGGGAGCAGCTTCGCCGGTTGCGCGAGCTGGAAATTCCCTACGCCATTACCCCGGGCGTGCCGTCCTTCGCCGCGGCGGCCGCCACCCTGGGCCAGGAGCTGACCCTGCCGGGTGTGGCGCAATCCGTGGTGCTGACCCGTACGCCGGGGCGAGCCAGCGCCATGCCGGACGGCGAGACCCTGGCCAACTTCGCCAGGACCGGCGCCACCCTGGCGATCCATCTCTCCATTCACAACCTGGCCCAGGTGGTGGAAGCGCTGGTGCCGTTCTACGGCGCAAACTGCCCGGTGGCCATCGTCTGGCGGGCCAGCTGGCCCGATGAGCGAGTGGTCCGGGGGCGTCTCTCGACGATAGAAGCCTTGCTCGACGATACCTTGCAGCGCACGGCACTGATCCTGGTGGGGCCGGTGCTGGACAGTGAGGACTTTCAGGAAAGCAGTCTCTATGCGGTCGGCTACGACCGCCGCTATCGGCCCCAGTCGGCGGACTCGCCCTTCGCCAGCACTGCACCCGGCGACGAGAGGGCCGATGAGGGGAATGAGCCATGATCCACCTCTCGCTGATCGGCATCGGCACGGGCAATCCCGAGCATATCACCCTGGCTGCGGTGCGGGCGCTGAATGAAGCGGACCTGATCCTGCTGCCGCGCAAGGGTGAAGCCAAGTCGGACCTGATCGACCTGCGCCGGCTGCTTTGCCGCAATCTGCTGGAGCCGTCTTCACCGGCTCGGGTCGTTGAGTTCGACCTGCCGCGTCGAGATGGGCGTGCCGATTACCTGGGGGCGGTGGACGACTGGCACGACGCCATCGCGGGGGCATGGGCTGAGCTGATCGCGACGCACCTGACTGAAGGCGGGCGGGTCGGCATGCTGATCTGGGGCGATCCGTCGCTGTACGACAGCAGCCTGCGCATTGCCGAGCGTCTGAAATCGTATATGCAAAGTGCTGCCGAAAGAGAGGGCGAGGTAGAGCTGCAGATGGACCTTCAGGTGGAAATCGTACCGGGCATCACCAGCCTGCAGGTCCTCACCGCCGAGCACCGCATCCCCCTCAATGCGCTGGCCGAACCGGTGCAAATCACCACCGGGCGGCGGCTGCGTGAGCGCGGCTGGCCCAGCGATGCCGCAAGCGTCGCGGTGATGCTCGACAGCGGCGGGGCGTTCGAGTCGCTGCCTCCCGAAGGCCTCTATATCTGGTGGGGCGCCTACCTGGGCATGGACAAGCAGAGCCTGATCGCCGGCCGGCTGACGGACGTGGCCGTATCGATTCTTGAGCGTCGTGCCGACCTGCGTGAGCGGCACGGCTGGATCATGGATGTCTATCTGTTACGGCGAGTGTAATTAAGGAGAGTGAAATGAAGCATATCGATCCGCAACGCCACGCCGAGCGAATGGCCCACAAGCAGAAGATCATGAACGAGCGCATCGCCCGTGCCGACAAGGAGCAGGGTGTATTGCTGGTGCTCACCGGGCCCGGCAAGGGCAAGAGCAGCTCGGGCTTCGGCATGCTGGCCCGAGCCCTGGGCCACGGCATGAAGGTGGGCGTGGTGCAGTTCATCAAGGGCAAGTTCCAGACCGGCGAGGAGGCGTTCTTTCGCCGGCAACCTGGCGTGGAGTACCACGTGATGGGTGAGGGCTACACCTGGGACACCCAGAGTCGCGACCGCGATGTCCAGGCCGCCGAGGCCGCCTGGGCCGAGGCCAGCCGGATGCTGTCCGACGCCAGCTTTGACCTGGTGCTGCTAGATGAACTCAATATCGCCCTGCGCCATGAATATCTGAATCTAGACCGTGTGCTCGACGACCTTCAGGGCCGCCCGGCCATGCAGCACGTAGTGGTCACCGGCCGCCACGCCCCGGAGGCGCTGATCGAGCTGGCCGACACCGTCACCGAGATGCGCGTGGTCAAGCACGCCTTCAAGGAGCAGGGGATCAAGGCGCAGAAGGGTATTGAATTGTGATCCCCGATCACGCCTTTCCCCAGGCGCAGCGGGACGCCGTTTACCGCGCCATCCATGAGCGTCGGGATGTGCGCGCCCAGTTCCTGCCGGACCCGATTCCCCCGGAGGTGCTGGCACGCTTGCTGGAGGCTGCCCATCATGCCCCTTCGGTGGGCTTCATGCAGCCCTGGGACTTCCTGCTGATCGACAGCCTCGACGTGCGGCGCCGTGTGCATGACATCTTCGAGCGGGAGAACGAGAAAGGAGCGCAGCGCTTCTCCGAAGAGCGGCAGCAGACGTATCGCCGCCTCAAGCTCGAGGGAATTCTGGAGAGCCCCCTCAACCTGTGCATCACCTGCGACAGGGCCCGCGGCGGCGAGCATGTGCTGGGGCGCAACAGCATCGTCGATACGGACCTGTTCAGCACCTGCCTGGCGGTGCAGAACCTGTGGCTGGCGGCCAGGGCCGAGGGCATCGGCGTGGGCTGGGTCAGCATTCTCGATCAGGATGAACTGGCGCAGGTGCTTGGTTTGCCGGAACGGGTCTACCCCTTGGCGTACCTGTGCCTGGGCTATGTCAGCGAGTTCCTGGAGCAGCCCGAGTTGGCGCGCTCCGGGTGGCGTCAGCGCCTACCCTTGGCGGAGCTGGTGCATGGCAATGGCTGGGGGCAGGCACTGACGGATGAAACGCTACGGGACGCGCTGGGCGAGGTGGCTCGGCCATGAGCACCCTGATGATCCAGGGCACCACCTCGGACGCCGGCAAGAGTACCGTGGTGGCGGGGCTGTGTCGGTTGTTGGCGCGCCGTGGGGTGTCGGTGGCGCCGTTCAAGCCGCAGAACATGGCGCTGAACAGCGCGGTGACGGTGGACGGCGGCGAGATCGGTCGCTCCACGGCGCTGCAGGCGCTGGCAGCGGGGGTGGAGCCCCACAGCGACATGAACCCGGTGCTGCTCAAGCCGGAAAGCGACCGTGGTGCCCAGGTGATCCTGCGCGGCAGGGTACACGGCCACATGAACGCACTCGATTATCACGCCTACAAGCGCACGGCTCGTGAGAGCGTGCTGGCGGCGTGGCAGGCGCTCTCTTCTCGATATGATGTGATCATCGCCGAGGGCGCGGGCAGCCCGGCGGAGATCAATTTGCGCGCCAACGACATCGCCAACATGGGTTTCGCCGAGATGGTGGATTGCCCGGTCGTGCTGGTGGGCGATATCGACCGCGGCGGCGTCTTCGCCCAGCTGGTCGGCACCTTGGAGCTGCTCAGCGAAAGCGAGCGTTCACGTACCCGTGGCTTCATCGTCAACCGCTTCCGTGGCGATATCGCCCTGCTCGAACCGGGCCTCGACTGGCTGGCCGAGCGGACCGGCAAGCCGGTTTACGGCACGCTGCCCTATCTGCAGGGATTATTGCTCGACGCCGAGGACAGCATAGGCCGCCATGGTCGCGAGGGGCAGGGCGCCAAGCTCAAGGTGGCCGTTCCAGCGCTGCCGCGCATCAGCAATCACAACGACTTCGACCCGCTGCGCCTGCATCCACAGGTCGAGCTTAGCTTCATCGGGCCAGGCCAGACGATCCCCCCGGCCGATTTGATCGTCCTGCCCGGTAGCAAGAGCACCCGCAGCGACCTCGCCTGGCTGCGTCTTCAGGGTTGGGAAGAGGCGATTCAGCGCCATCTGCGCTACGGCGGCAAGGTACTGGGCATCTGCGGCGGCTTCCAGATGCTGGGTCGGGCAGTGCACGACCCGGAGGGGCTGGAAGGGCCGGCAGGGTCGACCCCCGGGATAGGGCTGCTCGAGTTCGAGACGCGCATGGTGGCAGGCAAGCAGCTGCGCAACGTGAGTGGGCGCTTGCTACCCGAGGGGGTGACGATTCAGGGCTATGAGATACACAACGGTGTGAGCGAGGGGGCTGCACTGTCACGCCCCTTGTGCGAGCTGGAGGGGAGGTCGGATGGCGCCGTCAGCAGAGACGGCCAGATCATGGGCACCTACCTGCACGGCCTGTTCGACCGCTCCGAGGCGTGCGCGGCATTGTTGGCCCGCTGCGGACTCAATGCACAGGGTGCTGCCGTGGATTACCAGGTTCATCGGCAGCAGGAACTCGATCGGCTGGCCGACTGCCTGGAAGCGCACCTGGACATGGCGGCAATCGGTCGCCTCGTTGGGCTCTGAGCCTACTGTGAGGCTTGTTATTCTTTAGTTGTACCCGGAACTCGATCAGCAGTGTTTCTGCTCTGTAAATGCTGGCTCCACCTGCATCTTTCTGCTTTTTAGACCTTGAGTTGACGTTAACGTAAACTTCCGGAATCTTGCTCTGAATTTGTCGACAACTCCTGCCATTTGAGGCGGTGCATGATGGGGCGGAAGGCTCTATATGCAGACCTCTCTGAGTGCTTGTTTGTAATGTTGTCGACAAGTTCCGTGCGGCGACGACTCGAAGACTCCTCACTTGGTCGAATGTTGCACCGCGTCAGATATGCGTAAAACCAAGCTCAGCCAAAAATAACAATAAACGACCAAGAGGACCGCTCAACAAACAGAACCGCTGAGGTGTCGACGTGCTGCTCAAACGTGAATACGGCCAGGAACATCCCTACTGGCCACTGGGACCGTTCAAGGTCCGCCTGCCTTTCATCCATTTTCAGTGGGCCATTCCCGAGACCATCCAGGCGATGGTGATGTTCGTCATCTCCCTGGGCATGATCCCGCTGCTGGAGCAGTATCTGGGCGTGCCCTACGAGGTCGGCCTGGCCTTCGTGGTGGTGTGCGGCATCGGCTTCATCCTGCCGCCGCTGCTGGGCGTACCCTTCATCGCCGGCTGGATCACCCCGGCGATACCCGTGGTATTGCTGTTCATTGGCCAGTTCGAGCCGGGGCCCGAGGCGATTCGCGCCATGGTGGCGTTGCAGCTGATGGTCACGGCGATTTTCCTGTTCATGGCCGTCACGCGGCTCGGCAGCAAGCTGGTCAACAACGTGCCGGCATCGATCAAGGCAGGGATTCTGCTGGGTGCGGGTATTGCGGCGATAAGCGGGGAGATCGTCGAGGGCGGTCGGCTATACAACACGCCGATCTCGCTGGGTATCGGCGGGCTCATCACCCTCTACGTGCTGTTCTCGCTCTCCTTTCGCGATCTGGCGGAGAAGTATCGCTGGGCGCGCAATATCGTCGCCTTCGGTATGGTGCCGGGCATGCTGATCACCATGGCGATTGGCTGGGGTGTCGGCGAGTATTCGATGCCCACGGTGGAGTGGGGCATTGCCGTACCCGACTTCGCCGGTATCTGGGCCTACCTGCCGTTCTCCATCGGAGCGCCGGGTATCGAGCTGATGGTGGCGGCGATCCCCACCGCCATCATTGCCTACATCATCGCCTTCGGTGACATCGTGGTGGGCCAGACATTGCTCAAGCGCGTCGACCACCTGCGGCCGGACGAAAAGATCGAGGTGAACATCGACCGGGTGCATTTGATCACCGGTATTCGTAACCTGATGCACTCGCTGTTGGCCCCCTACCCGGGACTGGCCGGGCCGCTGTTCACTGGCGGCATGGCCACCGTGACCGAGCGCTACCGCTACGGTCGCAAGGCCATGGATACCATCTATTCCGGTACCGGGGTGTTCTGGATCGTCGGCTTCTTTGCCCTGTTCCTGCTGCCATTGGTGACTTTCTTTCGTCCGGTGCTGCCCATTGCGCTGTCAATCACGCTGCTGATCACCGGCTACCTGTGCATCGCCGTGGCAGTGGAGCAGATCAAGAATGCCACCGCCATGGGCGTGGCGGGGATCATGGGCGTGGTGCTGGCCACCCATGGCGCAGCCTGGGGTCTGGGTATCGGCTTGATTCTCTATTTCCTGATCGAGCATCGTGCCCGGAGTGCCCGTGAGGCGGAGGAGCAGGAGCCCATCGCAGTGGAGGACGACATGGTGGTGGAACGCGACGAAGGGGAGACCGCGCGGCCCGACCCCGCCACACGCTGATAGCCAGACGGAGCAATGGATTCGGGCCGACCTTCCGTTGTCGGCCCGTTTCATTGGTGTGAGGTAGGGCTCAGTCCGGCGCGATGGGCAACTGCCGCTTGTGCTCGGTACGACGGTAGGTGGTGACGATGGTCTCGAAAGCCTGCTCGGAAACGTCCCGGTTCTCGAGGAAGTCATCGATCTCCTCGTAGCTGACGCCGAGGGCCACTTCGTCGAGCTTCTGCGGTGCTAGCGACTCGAGGTCGGCGGTGGGCGCCTTGTTCACCAAAGAGCTGGGTGCGCCGAGATATTGTCCGAGCAGGCGCACCTGGCCTTTGGTCAGGCCGGTCAGGGGAGCGACGTCGCAGGCTCCGTCACCATACTTGGTGAAAAACCCCATCAGCGCCTCGGCGGCCTGGTCGGTACCGATGACCAAGCCGCCGCGGGCTCCGGCTACGGCATATTGAGCGATCATGCGCTGGCGTGCCTTGATGTTGCCCAGCACGAAGTCGCGCTGATGTATATCCTCGAACGCCATGCCGCCGCTTTCCAGCGACTCCAGTATCGCATCGCTGGCGCTTTTGATGTTCACGTCGAGGACCTCGTCGGGCTGGATGAAGGCCAGCGCTTTGTCGGCATCGTCGGCATCCTGCTGCTCGCCGTAGGGCAGACGCATGGCAACGAAGTGAGCTTTCTCGCCCTCTTCGCGCCTTTTCTCCACCGCAAGCTGTGCCAGACGACCCGCTACCGTTGAGTCGACGCCGCCGCTGATCCCCAGCACCAGCGTCGTCTGTCCGCTCTCCTGCATGATCTTGCACAGGAAGTCGCGCCGCCGGCCTATTTCATGCTGGGCGTCGATTCCCCTGTGGGCCTGCAGCTGCACTCCGATGGCGCGCTGTATGGCTTGACGTGAACGTGTCTCCTCCGCGTTCACCGTGTCACTGGCGAGGCACAGCTCATGGTAATGGGGCAGGCGTTCCAGTGCGTAATGGGCCGCAGCCAGGCGCACTTCGTTACGCTCGCCGTCGAAGCGGCGGGTTTCGCAATAATGATGGTGATCGCCGTTGTGGCGGAATGCCCAGGCGAAGCAGACCGTGCCGATGGGGGTATCGTCATCGCCGGGGTTGGGGCCGGCAATGCCGGTATTGGCCAGGGCCACGTCGGCATCGTTGTTGTTCAGCGCGCCTGCGGCCATCTCGATGGCCACGGCTTCGCTGGTCAGCCCGTAGCGCTCTATGGTAGCGAAACTGACGCCGAGGTAACGGTTCTTGGACTGAGGTGAATAGACGCCAAGACCACAGTCGATGCTCTGGCCGCTACCCGGCACCCGCGCCAGTTCGGAAACGATCAGCCCGGCAGTACACGACTCGGCGGTGGCCAGCTTGAGTTCGTTGTCGATCAAATAGTCAGTAATACGATTCAGCAGTTCCATTGCTCCATCTCCTGAGGGCCGACTAGCCTAGTGGACAGGTCCACTCTAACCCTAGGCCAAAAGGGCCGCATGGGGCGAGTTGGAAAGTCGGAATACGCCAGGAAAGGTGGGCTCTGCCAATGGAATGCATCGATGAAGCGCAAGCCAGGGTATTGAACGAGATCGTGGCAGAGGAAAATGAGAAACGCCACGAAAGTGAGATGCCGTCATTCACGGAAGAGGGTGAAAAGGATCAGGAACTGGTCGGTATTGCCGTCATGGGAGCCGAGGGGAGTAATGCCCAGGCCGGCAATACCGACCAGCGTTTCCCGCTGGAGAGTGTTTCCAAGGCGCTGACCTTGGCACTGGCGCTTGAAGACGTGGGCGCCGAGGCACTGTTCGAACGGGTCGGGATGGAGCCCTCAGGCGATCCTTACCACTCCATTGCCACCCTGGAAGAGGGCGAGATGGGCGTTCCATCCAATCCCATGATCAACGCCGGTGCCATCGTTACCACTGCGATGATCAAGGGGCGCGATGGCGACGAGCGGTTTACCCGGCTGCGTGATTTCTTTCGGCGTCTTGCCGGCAACCCGTCACTCGATTATGACCAAGCCATGTTCGAAGCCGAAGACCAGGACCTGAACCGCGCGCTCTTCTACTACATGCGTAGCCACGACGTTTACGCAGGCAGCGAGGAAGATCTGCTCGTGCCCTACCTCAAGCAGACTTCCATCGAGTTGGACTGTCGTGACCTGGCGCGGATAGCCGCGGTGCTGGCCAATCGTGGGCGCGACCCCGAAAGCGGGGAGCGGCTGATCGGCGAGGAGACGGTGCGCATCGTGCTGACACTGATGTTCACTACCGGCATGTACGACCAGTCCGGGCGGTTTGCCGTTGAGGTGGGCGTGCCATCGAAGAGCGGCGTATCCGGTGCAATACTCTCCGCCGTACCCGGTCGCATGGGCATTGGCGTGATAGGCCCGGCGCTCAACGACCATGGCAACAGCGTTGCCGGGCTGCGTATGCTGAAGCGACTCTCCCGGCAGTTGCAATTGGGCGCCTTTGCCTAGCGCGCGGCCGTAGTTGGCGGCGGCGCAATGTCAGCGTACAGGCCGGGGTCATCGCTGATGGCGCTGTCCACCCCCCATGACCACCGGCTGGCAAAGGCTGCCGGATCGTTGGGGGTATAGCACAGCAGACGATAGCCGGCTGCCTTGATCTCACGGGCACGACGAGCGGTGAGCCGCGTCCAGTCAGTGTGAATGCTGTAGGCATCGAGCGCTTCGCAGCGGGACTGCCATTTGTTCGGCACGCTCTCGCTGAGCACCCCGATAGGCAGAAGTGAAGCGTCGGCAATGGCGCGCGCCTGGCGCAGGGCGGGTTGGTCGAAGGAGGAGACGATCAGCCGTTCGGCCGGCAATGCCTCGAGCAGGCGGGGTATCACGGCCTCGGCCAGCGCGGTGCCGCTGCGCCGGCTGGTCACCTTCAGCTCCATGTTGACGCCCATCTCCAATGACACCAACAAATCGAGCATCTCGCTCAGGGTGGCCATGCGCTCGCCGCGAAAGCCGTCGCCGAACCAGGCTCCGACGTCCAACTTGCGCACCATGGCGAGGTCCAGCGTGGCCAGGCGGCCATGGCCATCGGAGCAGCGTTTGAGGGTTGCGTCGTGCCAGATCACCGGGGTGCCGTCACCGAGTAGCTGTACATCGAGTTCCACCCACTGGAAACCCGCCTCGTGCGCCGCTTCGACTGCCGCGAGCGTGTTCTCGGGGGCATGAGCGGAGAGTCCGCGGTGAGCGATCAAGGGGGGGAGCGCGATATCGGGGTGGGAGGTCGTCATGCAAAAGCTCCATTCGAGGTATCAGGTAAACTATCGGGCCTCGATGACAGGATAGCGACCCGCTCGTGGCACGCGTGGTCTCGGGCGCGACTATGCTAGGCTTGCAGCTTTGGATAAAGCAATGAGGCAAGGCATGAAGGTGATGACCCCCGAGCGTGACGACCAGCGCGATGCCTGGCTCGCCCGCCTGTGTGCCGACATCTATGGTAGGGAAGCGGGGCTGTCGCCGCTGGTCATCTTCACCGGTACCCGGCAGGTGCTGTTCGCCCAGGAAGCGGCCAGACTGTGGGCACTGACGGATACCGAAGGGCGTCCTGGCGCGCTGGCTCTGCTGGTGCTGGATACTGCTGGAACCGGCATGATTCTCTGGCATCACGCCTCGCCTAGTGGCGATCGTGAGAGTCTGCGCCGGATGATTCGCGAGTTGGCTCAGAAGGCTCCGATGAGGGTCGATGCAGCAGACCAGGACGAAGAAGCCTTCTATCGTCGCTGTGGCATCAACCGCTGGTTTGCCGCACCAGGCGGGCGGCGCATCGGTCTCTCGCCGCATCATCCCGCTCGCGGCATCGATGAGCTGGAACCCGCTCTGGGTTTCGATGACGAAGCGATTCTGCGTCGCTTCAAGCATGATCCGCGTTTTTTCGAGCAGGAAAAGAGCCGCTTCGTCGACCGACTGACGGCCTTTCCGGGCTGACAGCCCTCTAGTCTTGACCCAGCCCAGGATCAACGGTTGGATAACCCTCTGATGACGTAAATAGGAAGTGAGACATGGCCAAGCGCATCCAGTTTTCTCGCACCGGTGGCTCCGAGGTGCTCGAACTCGTCGACGTGACGCCGGCGGATCCGGCGCCCGGTGAGGTTCGCGTCAGGAATGAAGCGGTCGGACTCAATTTCATCGATATCTATTTCCGTACCGGTCTCTATCCCGCCCCTGGGCTGCCTTCCGGGCTGGGCACCGAAGGTGCCGGTGTGGTCGATGCCGTGGGCGAAGGCGTCAGCCATCTGAAGGAAGGCGATCGGGTCGCCTATGCTCAGGGCCCGCTGGGTGCCTATGCCGAATATCATGTGCTACCGGCGGGCAAGGTGGTCGTGCTGCCCGACGCCATCGACTTCGACACCGCCGCGGCCAGCATGCTCAAGGGACTTACCGTGCAGTACCTGCTGCGCCAGACACAGCCACTCGAAGGTGGCGAGACGATTCTTTGGCACGCCGCTGCCGGTGGCGTTGGTTCCATCGCCTGTCAGTGGGCCAAGGCGCTGGGCGTCAAACTTATCGGCACCGTCAGCTCACCGGAAAAGGCGGAGCTGGCAAAAGCCAATGGTGCCTGGGAAACCATCGATTACACGCGTGAGGACGTGGTCGAGCGGGTACGCGAGCTGACTAATGGCGAGATGTGCGACGTGGTCTACGACTCAGTGGGCAAGGACACCTGGATCACCTCGCTCGACTGTCTCAAGCCGCGTTCGCTGATGGTCAGCTTCGGTAACGCTTCGGGGGCGGTAGAAGGCGTCAATCTCGGCATCCTCAATCAGAAGGGATCCCTCTTCGTGACCCGCCCCAGCCTCAACGGCTACGCCGATACTCGCGAGCGCCTGGAGGAGATGTGCCGCGACCTGTTCGAGATGCTGGGCAGCGGCAAGGTCAAGGTCGATATCGGCCAGCGCTATTCACTGGCCGAGGCGGGCAAGGCCCAGGACGCCCTGGCCGGCCGCAAGACTACCGGTTCCACCATCCTGCTGCCTTGACGCCCCTTCCCTGATCCCCCGCGGTACCATTCTGTCGGTCGCCCATATGGGCGGCCGGCCGAGATCAAAGAGAGGCGCCGAGCTCGGCAATCATCGTCTCGCGATGCTTTAGCGCCGCCAGTCCGGCCTTGCCCAAGACGCTGGCCACGTCACTCAGCAGGCCTTCGGCAAGCAGCATGAAGGCACACATGCTGTTGCTGTAGAACAGACTGTGATTGGGCACCGGGAAGCTGTGCCGCGCGACACGGGCCAGGGGAGAATTCTCGGAATCGGTCAGGGCGATGATCTCGATACCATGGCGGGCCGCGACCTCGGCCGTGGCCAGCACGCTCGGGGTGTAGGGGAAGCAGCTTGCCACTACCAGCACGTCGCCGGGGTCGAGCTGGGCCAGGGCATCGGCGACGCCCTGCCGGCCTGCGTCCAGGGGGGCGACGTCAGGGCGTAGCATTCCCAGGCCATAGGCCATGAACAGCGCCAGTGAATGGAACTGCCGCATGCCGTGGACGCGTACCCGATGGGCCGTTGCCAACAGCGTCACCGTCTGCTCGAAGGCCTCCGGATCGATCCGCTCCAGCAGGCCCGCCATATTGGCGCTCTCTTGCCGGGCCAACCGGCTCAGCCGGGCCCGTTCCACCGTGTCGCCGCTCGCTTCGAGGAGGCGTGAGGCCTGGTCGCTGTAGAAGCTCTGGCCTTCGGTGACTTCACGGCGGAACACTGCCTGTAACTGGCCGAATCCCCCATAGCCCAGACGCTGGGCCAGGCGCGAGAGCGTCGAGGCATTCACGCCCAGCTGATCCGCAAGCTCGCTGATGGATGAAACCGCAGCCTGCTGCGGTGCCCCGATGAGCAGTGCCAGCACGTGCCGAGAGCGTTTGCCCAGCCGGATGTCCGCCTTGCCGGACTCGATATCCTCGAGACGTTGCCTCAGGCCGTCAAGTGTCTCGGGAAGTGTCCTCGTGGGGGTTTCCGTCATGGCATCGCTTCACTTCTATTGGGGCATCGGGAGGGCATTGTAGCCTTTGTCCTGCGAGGGACGCTGGGCTAGATTTGCAAATATTAATTGCAAATTATAATAGAGCATTTATATTTTGCATATTATTAGCCCGGAGGATTCCATGAGCCACGTCTTCCATCGTAGCCTGACACAGGATTACCCCACGGCCGTCAAAGGCGAAGGCCCTTACCTGATCGACGATCGGGGGCGACGGTACCTGGATGCCTGCGGTGGAGCCGCGGTCTCCTGCCTGGGGCATAGCGATGCTTCTGTCATCGAAGCCATCCGCGAGCAGGTGGGAAGGGTGGCCTACGCCCATACCGCCTTCTTCACCACCGAGCCGATGGAAGCCCTGGCCGACTTCCTGGTCGAGCGTGCACCCGCGGGACTCGAGTCGGTCTATTTCGTTTCGGGCGGCTCCGAGGCGATGGAGGCGGCCCTGAAGCTGGCTCGCCAGTACTTCATCGAGATCGGCCAGCCGCAGCGCAGGCACTTGATCGCACGGCGTCAGAGCTACCATGGCAATACGCTGGGGGCACTAGCCACCGGGGGCAACGCCTGGCGGCGCAGCCAGTTCGAGCCGCTGCTGATAGACGTGAGCCATGTCAGCCCCTGCTATGCCTACCGTGGCCAACTGGAGAGCGAGACCCCCGAGGCCTATGCGGCACGCCTGGCCGACGAGCTCGAGGGGGAGATTATGCGCCTCGGGCCGGAGAACGTGATGGCCTTCGTGGCCGAGCCGGTAGTGGGTGCCACCATGGGCGCGGTACCCGCGGTACCGGGATACTTCAAGCGCGTCCGCGAGGTGTGCGATCGCCATGGTGTGCTGCTGATCCTCGACGAAGTGATGTGCGGCATGGGGCGCACCGGCACCCTGTTCGCTGCCGAGCAGGAGGGCATCACCGCCGATCTGATCACCATCGCCAAAGGGCTCGGGGCCGGCTATCAGCCCATCGGCGCCACCCTGGTCAGCGGACGTATCCGCGATGCCATCGCCAGCGGTTCGGGCTTCTTCCAGCATGGACATACCTATATCGGTCATGCGACGGCCTGTGCTGCGGCCCTGGCGGTGCAGACGACCATCCAGGCGCGCGACCTGCTGCCCCGTGTGCATGAGCTGGGCGAGGGGTTGCAGCGGCGCTTGACCGAGCGCTTCGGCCAGCATCCTCATGTCGGCGACATTCGTGGCCGGGGGCTCTTCCTGGGTTTGGAGCTGGTGGCGGATCGCACCACCAAGGCGGCGTTCGAGCCCGAGCGCAAGGTGCATGCACGCGTAAAGCAGGCCGCCATGCAGGCGGGGCTGATGTGTTACCCGATGGGTGGCACTATCGACGGTCGCCAGGGCGATCACATCCTGCTGGCGCCGCCCTTCATTCTCGAGGAGAACCATCTGGACGAGATCGTCGACAAGCTCGATATGGCCCTGCGCAGCGCGTTGGGCAGCCGATAAGGAGATACGTATGGCCATCGATTCCCGTCTGACCCCGCTCGATGAGAAGCGCATGGACGCCGAGCAGCGCCGCGTGCTGGAGGAGATCCTCAGCGGCCCGCGCGGCAACCTGGACGGCCCCTTCCTGGCCTGGGTCCATAGCCCTGGTCTGGCCGATCACGCCCAGCGGTTGGGTGCCTTCTGCCGCTACGGCACGCGCCTGGAGCTGCGCCTGACCGAACTGGCGATTCTGGTTACCGCCGCCTGGTGGCACTCCCAGGCCGAGTGGCAGATCCACGCGCCCATCGCCCGCGAGGCAGGGGTCACCGACGCGGTGATCGAGGCGCTGCGCACGGGGCGGGAGCCGGTCTTCGAACGGGACGACGAACGCCTGATCTATCGCCTGGGCAGTACGCTCTATGCCACCCGGAGAGTCGATGCGGCGCTCTATGCCGAAGCCGTCGAGGCCTTCGGCGAACCCGCAGTGGTCGAGTTGGTAGGGGTGTTCGGCTACTACGCCCTGGTGGCCATGACCCTGAACGTCTTCGAGGTGCGCCGCGACACGGATGCGCCCTTGCCGTTCGCGGAGCCGTGATGTCGCTCCAGCCAATGCGCTCTGCCGTGGGAAAGGTCGTGCCGCGATAAACCCACGGAACCCGGTCGGGCCGGGTTTCGTCTTTTGTATGCGCTGTTGGCGATAGAAAGCGCTGGACCTTTGCCTCGGTGGCTGTTGTGCTGATGCGTGGAGCCATCACAGGGAGAGGTTGGCATGGCAGATCACACATTGGTTTTCATTCTTCTTGGTCTGACCTTGGCCGCCTTCGTCTGGGGTCGCTTCCGCTTCGATCTCGTGGCCCTCGCCGCGCTGCTTGCCTCGGTCGTGCTGGGCCTGGTGCCAGGTGACGACGCCTTCCTCGGCTTTGGCCATCCCGCCGTGATCACCGTTGCTGCCGTGCTGGTGCTCAGCCGTGGCTTCGAGCGCTCCGGGGTAGTCGACATCATCGCCGAGCAGGTGCTCAAGGTCGGCGATCGACTATTCCTGCAACTGCTGGCGCTGACTGCCACGGTGGTAGTGCTGTCGGGCTTCATGAACAATGTGGGAGCGTTGGCCTTGCTGCTGCCGGTGGCCATGCGCCTCGCGCGCGAACACGATACCTCGCCGTCGCTGCTATTGATGCCGTTGGCCTTCGGCTCGCTGCTGGGTGGCTTGATGACGCTGATCGGCACCCCGCCCAACATCATCATCTCGACCTATCGCGGTTCGGTAACCGGCGAGACCTTCGGCATGTTCTCCTTTTTTCCCGTCGGCGCTGCCATTGCCTTGGCAGGGATCGCCTTCATCGTGCTGCTGGGCTGGCGTCTGGTACCGCAGCGGGCCGGCAACGCTACCACCGAGGGTATGTTCGATATCACTCACTATCTGGTGGAAGCCAGGGTGGGGGAGGAATCCAAGGCCCTGGGCTGGACTCTGCGCGAGTTGCAACATGAGCTCGAAGAGACGCTGCCGGTGCTGGCGGTATTGCGCGGTGAGCGGCGATATGCCGGACACGCCTTCCTCAGCGCACTGAAAGAGGGCGATGTTCTGCTCGTGGAAGCAGGGCCGGAAGAGATGAAGCTGCTGGAGGACAAGGCCGGCCTCCAGGTGGGCATCGACCCGCAGGATGAAGCCATCGCGCAGGAACGTGTCGAGACGGAAGAGGGGGGCCAACTGCAACGAGACGGCACTCTCCCCGGGGACGATGACGACAAGAAGAAAAAGCACGTCAACTCTAACGGCTTCGATACCGAGGGACTCGAGCTCGTGGAAGCAGTGGTGCGCAACGACTCGGTGATGGTCAACCGCACCGTGACTCAGCTGCGGCTGCACAACCAGTACGGTATGCACTTGGTGGCGGTGGCGCGGGATGGCAGCCGGTTGCGTCAGCGCTTACGCGATATCCGCTTTCGCCCTGGCGATGTGTTGTTACTGCAGGGGGGCGAGAGCAATCTTACCGAGAGCCTGGCCACCCTGGGTTGCCTGCCCCTGGCAAGGCGGAACATTGCGCTGGGTCAGCCACGTATGCTGCTGGTATCGATCGGTATCTTCGCGCTAGCCATCGCTGCCATGCTGCTGGATATACTCCCCAATGCCGTGGCGCTTGCCCTGGCGGCACTCGTGACCCTGCTGGTCGGAGTATTGCCACTGCGAGAAGGCTATCAGGCCGTTGACGGGCCGGTAATCGTACTGCTCGCTGCAATGATACCGGTGGGGCAGGCACTGGAGACGAGCGGAGGTGCGGCTCTGATTGCCAACGGCATGCTTGATCTCGGCGGCACTTGGCCGGCCGTATGGATTCTGGTGCTGTTGTTCGTTACCACGATGATGCTGTCCGACGTCATCAACAACGCTGCAGCAGCAGTATTGATGGCACCCATTGCCGTCAGTCTTGCCAACGGATTCGAGGCCTCTATCGATCCGTTCCTGATGACCGTGGCCGTCAGCGCTTCCTGTGCTTTCCTGACGCCCATCGGACATCAGTCCAACACGCTGGTGATGGGTCCCGGAGGTTACCGCTTCGGTGACTACTGGCGCATGGGCTTGCCCTTGGAGCTAGTCGTGCTCGCGGTAGCGATACCGATGATTCTGCTGGTCTGGCCGCTTTAGGAAAACGCGACTCGCTACTGCACTCGTGATACGAACCGGGATTTCCCCAAGGCTGGAACTAAAACCCCGGCGCTGGGCCGGGGCGGAGAGTTGCTGCTGTCGAGAGAGCGTCAGGCAGCGTTGTGGCGCAGAATGTTGGCCTTGTCGGTGGCGAATTCGTCATATTCGAAGTCGTCGACGCTGAGCAGTTCCAGCACTTCGGCTTCGAAGCCGCGCATGAACTCGGCATCCTCCTCGCTGACGAGGCCTTTCTCCCGGGCCGCCTCCAGGCGTACCTCGGGGTGCAGCGCCTGAGCCGGCAGCTCACCCTTGGCATAGGCCTTGTTGACCGTACGATAGAGCGCCTCGGCACGGTCGTAGTCGACCAGCAAGGCGTTGTAGTGCGCCAACGGGTTCTCTTTCACACCGTCGTCTTCCTGCCAGGTTTCCCGAATGAGTTTGGTGCGCAGCGCGGTATCACGCGATACCGACTGAGCGATCTCACGGGTCAGATGATCGGCAGGGCGCTTCCAGCGGCGGCCCAGCGGCATCACCACGGCCCGCAGCACGCCGGCGAGGGCGCGGTTGGGGAGGTTGTCGAATAGCTCATCCAAGGCCTGCTCGGCGCGTTGCAGCAGGTGAGTACAGCTGTAGTGGAGCAGCGCAGCTTCACCCTCCACCTTGTCGCCCTCCTGCCAGTGCTTTATCACCATCGAGGCCAAGTAAAGGTTGGAGAGGACGTCGCCTAGCCGGGCCGAAATCATCTCCCGCTGTTTGAGGGCGGCGCCCAGGCTCGCCATGGCGGCATCGGCGCACAGGCTGAAACCTGCGGAGAGACGTGCCATATCGCTGGCATAGGGAGCGGCGACGGCATCGAAGGGAACGCTTGGCTTGCCGATGCCGAGCCCCATGGTGAAGGCGCGTGCGGCATTGCCGAAGATCAGCGCGGCGTGGCCGAAGAAGGCGCGGTCGAAGGCCTTGAGATCGTTCGTGTCGGAAGCGGCCAGCTCTTCGAGCACGAACGGATGGCAGCGAATGGCGCCCTGGCCGAAGATCATCAGGTTTCGGGTCATGATATTGGCCCCCTCCACCGTGATCGATACCGGATTGGCGCTATAGCCGATGCCCAGATAGTTGCGCGGCCCCAGCGTTACCGCCTTGCCGCCATGAATATCCATGGCATCGGAGAGAGCGAGACGCTGGAATTCGGTGAGCTGGCTCTTGAGGATCGCCGAAGGTACCGCCGGCTTCTCGCCGCGGTCGATGGTGTTGGCCGTCTGATAGACCGCAGCCTGTGCGATATAGCCTAGCGCCGCCATACGGGCGAGCGGCTCCTGTACGCCTTCCATTTCGGCAACCGGCACGTTGAACTGGCGGCGAATACGGGCGAAGCCGCCGGTCCAGCCCAGCGCATAGCGAGAAGTGCCGCTGGCGCCGGAGGGCAGGGTGATGCAACGGCCGATGGAGAGGCACTCCACCAGCATGCGCCAGCCCTGACCGATCATTTCATTGCCGCCGATGATGGTGTCCAGCGGTACGAAGACGTCCTTGCCCTTGATCGGGCCATTGAGGAACGGGCTGCCGATGGGGTGGTGACGGCGACCGATCTCCATGCCTGCGGTGTTGCGTGGCACCAGCGCCAGGGTAATGCCGCGGTCCTCTTCCTCACCCAGCAGATGCTCGGGGTCGAACAGACGGAACGCCAGGCCCACTACGGTGGCGATGGGAGCCAGGGTGATCCAGCGCTTCTCGAAATTGAGACGCAGACCCAGAACTTCTTTGCCATCGATCATCTGCTTGCAGACGATCCCGGTATCGGGCAGCGAAGTGGCATCGGAGCCGGCGCGGGGGCCGGTAAGGCCGAAGCAGGGAATCTCGCGGCCGTCGGCCAGGCGTGGCAGGTAATGGTCCTTCTGGGCCTGAGTGCCGTACTTGAGCAGCAATTCGCCCGGGCCCAGGGAGTTGGGCACGCCCACGGTGACCATCAGCGTCTCGCTGATGGAGAGTTTCTGCAGCACCAGCGACTGCGCCTTGGCCGAGAAGCCGAGACCGCCGTACTCCTTGGGAATGATCATGCCGAAGAAGCCTTCCTTCTTCAGATACTGCCACAGCTCCTCAGGCAGGTCGGCACGCTCCTTGGCGATCTCCCAGGCATTGCACATGCCGGCAGCCACGCTGCATTGATGGTCGATGAAGCGACGCTCCTCCTCGCTCAAGCCTTCGTCATGGTAGGCCATGAGCTTTTCCCACCGCGGGCGGCCCGAGAACAGTTCGCCGTCCCAGGCGACGGTGCCAGCCTCCAGTGCGATGCGCTCGGTTTTCGACACCTTGGGTGAAACACGCTTGAACATGGCGAACAGCCGCGGCGTGAGCCAGTGGATTCGCAGTGGTGGCAGGCCGGCCACGGCGACACCAGCTGCGCCGATCAGCAGCAGCACGCCGAGCACGGGGGAGCCCAACAGCAGGCCAGCCAGGCCAAGCACGCCGAGCAGCGCCAGGGTCGGCACGGCGCCGGCCTCGCGCCGCATCACCACCAGCAGGCCGACGATGGTGAGGAGGAGCAGTATCAGGGTGAGCATGCATCGTCTCCGTTACGGATAGCGTTTAGAACAGTTGTTTGAATGTGTCAGCCTAGCCCATATGATGCCAGCTGGCCAGCCTTGGGGAGGGCCAACGCAAGCGCCCCGCTCAATGGCGGGGCGGCTGGGTACGGCTCTTGGCGCTCAGGTCAGGCGCCGCTGAGGCTCGCGCCGGGCGGGAGTGTCGCCGGACACGTAGTAGGGCGCGTCGGAAGGGGGCAGCGGCTCGCGGCCGCGGATACGATCGGCGATCTTCTCGGCCAACATGATCGTCGGCGCGTTGAGGTTGCCGGTAGGGATCACCGGGAACAGCGAGGCGTCGACCACGCGCAGTCCCTCGAGGCCATGCACTCTACCCTGGCCGTCTACGACGGCATCATCCCCGTCACCCATGCGGCAGCTGCCGCACGGGTGATAGGCGGTTTCGGCGTGCTTGCGGACGAAGGCATCGAGCTGCTCGTCGGACTGTACGTCCGGCCCCGGCGAGATCTCCCGCCCGCGGTAGGCGTCCATGACCGGCTGGGCAATGATTTCCCGCGTCAGGCGAATTCCGTCGCGAAACTCCTGCCAGTCTTTCTCGGTGGACATGTAGTTGAACAGGATGCTGGGCGCGGCAGCGGGATCGCGCGAGGTGAGACGGATACGTCCGCGACTCTCGGAACGCATAGAACCCACATGGGCTTGAAAACCGTGCGCCTGCACCGCGCTCTTGCCGTTGTAGCTGATGGCGATGGGCAGGAAGTGGTACTGCAGGTTGGGCCAGGGTTCCGCGTCGTGGGTGCGGATGAAAGCGCATGACTCGAACTGGTTGCTGGCGCCTACACCGCTGCCGAGCAGCAGCCATTCGGCGCCGATCTTCGGTTGATTGAACCATTTCAGCGCCGGGTAGAGCGTGATCGGCTGCTTGCATTCGTACTGGATATACATTTCCAGATGGTCCTGCAGGTTCTCGCCGACGCCGGGCAAGTCGTGAACCACGGGAATGTCGAACTCGCGCAGGTGGTCGGAGTTGCCGACCCCCGAGCGCAGCAGGATCTGCGGCGAGGCGATGGCGCCTGCGCAGAGTAGTACCTCGCGGCGGGCGCGGGCCCGATGGGCCTGGCCGCGGCGCAGGTAGCGAACGCCCACGGCGCGCTTGCCCTCGAATTCGATCACGTCCGTGGTGGCATGGGTCTCGATGGTTAGGTTGTCGCGGCTCTTGGCCTGGTCGAGGTAGCCCCGAGCCGTGGAGGAACGACGCCCCTTGGGCGTTACGAAACGGTCCATGGGGCCGAAGCCCTCCTGCTGGTAACCGTTGACGTCCTCGGTTTCGGGGTAGCCGGCCTGTACGCCGGCATCGACGAAGGCGCGATAGAGTTCGTTGTTGCCCTCCTTGGGGGTGGCCACGCTGACCGGACCCTCGCCACCGTGATAGGCATTGGCGCCGATGTCGCGGCACTCGGCCTTCTTGAAGTAGGGCAGGCAGTCGGCGTAGCGCCAGTCGGCAAGACCGTCCCTGCCGGCCCAGTTGTCATAGTCCAGGGCATTGCCGCGGATATAGCACATGCCGTTGATCAGCGACGAGCCGCCCAGCCCCTTGCCGCGGCCGCACTCCATGCGGCGGCCGTTCATGTGCGGCTCGGGGTCGGTCTCGAAGGCCCAGTTGTAGCGCTTGCCCTGCAGCGGGTAGGCCAGCGCCGCCGGCATCTGGGTACGAAAGTCGAAGCGGTAGTCCGGTCCTCCCGCTTCCAGGAGCAGCACGCTCACTGCCGGGTCCTCGGTGAGGCGGGCAGCCAGCACGTTGCCGGCCGAGCCGGCGCCGATGATGACGTAGTCGTATTCGTTAACCCGGGACATGACGATCTCCTCAGAACACCGATTCGAAGGGTCCCATTTCCACCTGCACCGACTTTGTCTGGGTGTAGTGGGCCAGGGTTTCGATGCCGTTCTCACGGCCGACGCCGGATTGCTTGTAGCCGCCCACCGGCATTTCTGCCGGCGACTCGCCCCAGGTATTGATCCAGCAGATGCCCGCTTCCATGCGATGGATGGTGCGGTGCGCACGGGCGAGACTCTCGGTGAACACGCCGGCGGCGAGACCGTAGTGGGTATCGTTGGCGCGGCGGATCAATTCCTCGTCGTCGTCGAAAGCGAGAATCGACATCACCGGGCCGAAGATCTCCTCGCGCACGACACGCATGTCGTCGCTGCAATCGGTGAACACCGTGGCCGGCGCCCAGGCGCCGCTGGCGAAATCGCCCTCGACAAGGGGCTCTCCACCGACCAGTACGCGTGCGCCGTCCTGCTTGCCGTAGTCGATGTAGGCGAGCACCTTGGCCTGGTGCTCGAAGCTGACCAGCGGTCCGAAGTTGACGCCGGGATCGAGCGGGTCGCCGGCGCGTATGCGCGCCACGCGCTCGACGATCTTCGCCTCGAAGGCCTTCTTCACCTCACGCTCGACGAAGACCCGAGTACCATTCGTGCAGATCTGTCCGCTGGAGTAGAAGTTGGCCATCATTGCCGCATCGGCGGCGCGATCCAGATCGGCATCGGCAAACACGATCAGCGGCGACTTGCCGCCGAGCTCCATGGTCACGTCCTTCAGCGTCGAGCCACCTGCCGCTGACATGACTTTCTTGCCGGTGCCCACTTCACCTGTGAATGACACCTTGGCGATGCCTTCATGGGCGGTCAGCATCTGGCCGACCCGGGCGTCGCCGTGAACGACATTGAACACGCCCTCGGGCAGCCCGGCCTCGGTGAAGATCTCGGCCAGCTTCATGGCGGTCAGCGGCGTCACCTCGCTGGGCTTGAACACCATCGCGTTGCCTGCGGCCAAGGCGGGGGCCGCCTTCCAGCAGGCGATCTGGATAGGATAGTTCCAGGCACCGATGGCCCCGATCACGCCAAGTGGCTCGCGTCGGGTGTAGACGAATGAGGAGTCGCGAAGGGGGATCTGAGCGCCTTCAATGGCCGGGGCCAGGCCGGCATAGTATTCGAGCACGTCGGCGCCGGTGGTGATGTCCACTGCGGCGGTTTCGCTGATCGGTTTGCCGGTGTTGCGCGTCTCGAGTTCGGCCAGCTCGTCGTTGCGTTCTCTCAACAACGCTACGGCGCGCTGCAGCACACGTCCTCGCTGCATGCCGGTCATGGCGGCCCAGCGGCGCTGCCCCTCACGCGCAGAGGCGACGGCGCGGTCGACATCGGCCTGGCTGGCCTGGTCGACCTTGGCCAGCAGCGTGCCGTCGTAGGGGTTGAGGACGTCGAAGGTTTCGCCGGAGCTTGCCTCGGTCCGGCGGCCGTCGATATAGAGGTGCTCAATGATGGAAGCTTTCACGCTGTCTCCTTGGGGTAGGCAGGATGGCGCTCGTGGCCAGCCAGCAGCTTGTCGAGGCAGGCATGGGCCAGACGACGCGCGCGCTGGGTATCGAGACCTTCGGGGCTCAGGGTGCCACGCAACCACAGGCCGTCGATCATGGCGGCCAGGGTCCGGGCGGCATCGCGAGCCTCGTTCAGTGGCATCAGGCGCCGAAACTGGCAGCACAGATTGGAGTAGAGCCGCTGGTCATTGACCTGCTGGAGTCGTTGCAGCTGAGGTTGATGCATGCTGCTGGCCCAAAAGGCGAGCCACGTCTTGGCTGCCGGCCCGGAGATCTGGCTGCGGTCGAAGTTGCCGTCGATGATGGCGCCGAGATGGTCGCGTGGGGAGCCATCGACAAGCTGGCGGCGGCGCTGTGCCACTGCCTGCCCGAGGTCCGTGAGGATCTGGCGCATAGTGGCCTCGAGCAGGCCATCCTTGCCGCCGAAATAGTGGCTGATGATACCGGCCGATACGCCGGCATGACGGGCGATGCGCAGAACGGTGGCATCTGCCAGGCCGACTTCATCGATGGCAGCCATGGTTGCCTGGATGAGCTGACTGCGTCTTATGGGCTCCATTCCTGTCTTGGGCAATGCTGGCTCCTTGACCCTTTCGGCGCGTTTGGCATAGATAGTGAGTAGGGTAAAGTCTGGCATTTTTTTATTGAACGTTCAATCAATATAAAATGGCGAGAGGCGGTGACTTGCCTGATTAGCTACGGTCGTGCATAATTCTGCCGCGTTGAGTGGCGCTGCCGCCACGCAGCATGGCTACGTAGCTCAGCTGGTTAGAGCACATCACTCATAATGATGGGGTCCCCTGTTCAAATCAGGGCGTAGCCACCAGATACAGCAAGACGCCCGGCGACTTCGGTCAGCCGGGCGTCTTGCGTCTGGGCCCTTTCCCGCTGTTCCGCTCGGGCACGATACGCCCTTGACCTTATGTGGGCGATCCGTATACTACGCACCGTGTTCGAGGCCATTCCCGGATAGCTCAGTCGGTAGAGCAAGTGACTGTTAATCACTGGGTCGCAGGTTCGAGTCCTGCTCCGGGAGCCAACGAACACAGCTGATCGTGACGTTCGTCATTCCTCGATAGCTCAGTTGGTAGAGCAAGTGACTGTTAATCACTGGGTCGCAGGTTCGAGTCCTGCTCGAGGAGCCATCAGCCTATTCTCTCGAAGACGTTGGAAGTTCCGCTTCCGCCGCATGTCGTTCCCGGATAGCTCAGTCGGTAGAGCAAGTGACTGTTAATCACTGGGTCGCAGGTTCGAGTCCTGCTCCGGGAGCCATTCCATACCGTTCGTTGCCGTTTCCTTCGTCGAGCTGCATCAGGCGCAGCGTTGATTGCGGGAAAGTCGGGTCTGACTGGTACTTCCGTATAATCGCCGTTGTGGATAGTCGATAGGATGCCCGCCATGCGCAGTGCGTTTTCATGTGGCTTGATGCTGTGTCTGCTGGCCGGCAGCGGCCACGCTCTCGATGCACCCGCGGGGCCAGTGATCCTGACCCTCAGTGGCAGCATTGGCGTCACCAACGCCGAGCAGGGGGCTCTTTTCGATCGCACCATGTTGGAGGCTATGCCCCAGCATACGACACGGACCCATACCCCTTGGCATGACGGTCAGGTCGCATTCACCGGCCCACTGATGCGTGACGTGCTGGAAAGCGTGGAAGCGAAAGGGCAGGTGCTGCGTGTCACGGCCTTGAACGATTACAGTGCCAGCATTCCCGTTGAAGATTTCATTGAGTACGACGTGATTCTCGCCATGACCCTGAATGGCGCACCGCTGCGAGTGCGCGACCAGGGCCCGCTATTCATCATTTATCCCTTCGACGATCATCCTGAGCTGCAAAACGAGAAAATGATGACCCGTTCGGTCTGGCAGGTCGCGCATATCGATGTCCGCCCGGAGTAACGAGGTGCCGCGCTCGTCGGCGGGCTCGGACTTGCGTTACCGCATCGCCGCCTTTGCCGCCATCGTGCTGTTCTGCTCGGCGCTGCTGACGGCAAAGTTCATTTATGATCGTCAACGTCAGATCGAGCACAGGATGCTCGAGGATCTTTCCTGGTCGTCTTACCAGTTCGACCGGGAGGTCAGGGAGATGCGGATGGAGCTGTCGCCGCTGGGCGGCGGGCTCGACGCCGTGTTGCTGCGCTACGAAATTCTCTACAGTCGCGCCGATCTGTTTGGCCGAGGGGAGCTCAAGCAGACGCTGAATCAGCAACCCCTGGGAGAGGGCCTCGAGCGGGCCTTGGCAATGACGTTCGAGCTCGACCCACTCATGAGTGCCCTGGAGAGTGGTCAGGTCGTTCTCGATGATGCCACTCTGCGCCAGCTGGAGCATGATTTATTGGCGTTGCAGGAGCTGACGTCGCGCCTGATCCTCGACGTCAATGCCCACGTCGCGCTGATGCGCACCCAGGAACGCGTCAATCTGTGGAACCTCTATACGGTGCTGCTCGTGCTGATCGTGTTGCTCATGGCGGCAGGATCCGTACTGGTGATATCCCTGATCAGGGAAGGCAAGTCCAATCGAGCGCGCCGTGTTCTCCTCGAGATACAGGCCAGAGAGCTCGATGCCGCCGTGCAGAGAGCGGAGAGTGCCAGCCAAGCAAAATCGGAATTCATGGCGGTGATGAGCCATGAGATACGTACGCCGCTCAACGGTATCGTAGGGGTGTCCGAACTGCTCGCCTATGAGCCGCTGAGCAAGGAAGGGGTCCAACTGCTGGGCACTTTGAACGACAGTCTCGCGAGCCTTCAGGCCGTTATCAACGATGTCATCGACTATACGAAATTCGACTGCGGCGCCCTGGATATCGAGTTGAAGCCGTTTCAACTCGAGGGGTTCATGGATCAGCTCAGCCGGCAATATGGCCTGCTGAGCGCGAGCCGCGGCATCGCAATGCGTGTCGACGTCGCGGAGTCGTTGCCCGCCTGGCTGATGGGAGATGCCACCCGAATTCGACAGGTGTTGATGAACCTGCTCAACAACGCGTTCAAGTTCACCAGTGCCGGCGAGATTCGCCTGACCGTAGAGCGGGCCGATGACGATAGCCTGTGTTTCAGCGTCGAGGATACCGGTTGCGGGATCCCCGAGCAGAGCCAGGCACATATTTTCAAGCCGTTTACTCAGGCTGACAGCAGCATCGCGCGTCGTTATGGCGGCTCGGGGCTGGGGCTCGCCATCTGTGAGCGTCTGGTCAAGGCGATGCAAGGCCGAATCGCATTCACGACAGAGGTTGGCGTGGGCAGCCGTTTCCACGTGTTTCTGCCGTTGAGCGTGCCGGCTCAGGAAGCAGTCGAACGCTATGCATGGACGCACCAGGAGCCAGCTGCGGTCCTGCCTAGGGGAAGCGTGCTGGTGGTGGAGGACCAGCCGGCCAACCGTGAGCTGGCCAAGGCGATGCTCGAGCGTTTGAATCAAGCCGTGTGGGTGGCAGCCGATGGCAAGGCCGGGCTGGCGCTGATGGCGAATCATCGCTTCGACCTCGTGCTGATGGATATGCAGATGCCTACCCTGGATGGCTTGGAAACCACCCGACGCTGGCGTCGTCAGGAGTCGGAGCAGCTCTCGCCTCTACCTATCGTGGCACTCACTGCCAATGCGACCTCCTCGGCCAGACAGCGCTGCTTGGAAGCCGGTATGAACGATGTGCTGTGCAAGCCCTACACCCGGCGCGACCTTCAGCGAGTCATTCTTCAGTGGATGGCGGAGGGTAGCGGGGCGAGGTCCACCGTCGGGGCAGCAATGGGCGAGCGAGAGTCGGTCGTCACGTACGACCGTGAGGCCGATGCGGTGATCGATGCCGACACTCTAGCCGCGCTGCGTGAGGCGCTCGACGAAGCGGCACTGAGCAGTCTCGTGCGGCGTTTCGTCGAACGACTCGATGAGGACCGTGAAGCGTTGCTGCGGTATCTGGAGCAGCAAGATCGTACGGGACTCAGAGAAGCCTCGCACTCCTTGAAGGGGGCATCGTCTTCCATGGGGTGCACGGAGCTGGCACAGGCGGCTGCCCATCTCGAACGCATGGCGGAAGAGGCCGAGCTGGACGCGCTTCGAGTGGCAGTGGAGCGGCTGGTGTGCCTTGGCCGTATCAGCGTCACGGCCTTCGCCAGGCTTGGCTACCCGGGCGCGGAGGGCACGACAGAAGCCGAGCCGGCTTCTCCGGCCGAGAGCTGAATGCCTGCACGGCCGCTTAGCTCGCCTTCAGCATGGCGGCTTCAGTTTATCTCCGGCATGGGTGATGAATGCGCCGATTTGACCCGCCGGCATGGGTTTGGCCAGCCAGAAACCCTGAATCTCATCGACGTCGAGGGCTTCGAGATAGTCGCGCTGTCGCTGACTCTCCACCCCTTCGGCGATCGTTCTGAACCCCAGCCCCTGGCTCAACGTCGTGAGCGAGCGGACGATCGCTCGGCTGGAGCGATCCTCGGTGATGCTGTTGGTGAAGCCGCGATCGATCTTCAGCGTATCGATGGGAAAGCGTAGCAGGTAGTTGTAGGAGGAGTGACCGGTGCCGAAGTCGTCGATGGCGATCGAGAAGCCCAGATCCTTCAGCTCGAGCAGGATTTTCAAAGTCTGCTCGGGATGGCCCATGGCAGCACTTTCGGTGATTTCCAGTTCGAGCTGCTTGGGTACCAGGCGATAGGCATTGACGTGGGTCATGATGCGCTGAGTGAAGCCCGGCTGATTGAACTGCACGGCTGAAAGATTGATGCTCATGCGCAGATGCAGGCCGTCGCGGTTCCACTCCGCCAATTGGCGGCAGGCGTCTCTGATCACCCAGTCGCCGACGTCGACGATCAGTCCAGTCTCCTCGAGCAGCGGTATGAACTCTACCGGGGAGATCACGCCGCGCCTGGCATGACGCCAGCGCAGCAGCGCCTCCACGCCGCTGATATGGCAAGTGGCCAGGCGTTGCTGCGGCTGATAGACCAGGAAGAATTCTTCCTTGTGCAGGGCCTGCTGTAGGTGTGCTTCAAGACTGAGCGCGCCGATATGTGGGCGATCGCCGATCTCGTGCTTGAAAAGCAACCTTCGGTGTCCCGTCTGGGATCGGGCGAGACGCTGTGCCTGCAGTGCAGCGCCAAGCAAGGCCTCGGCGTCCTGTACATCATCCGGAAATACGCTGGCGCCAGCGGTGAAATCGATATAGACCTCTTCCCCTGCAATCCATTGAGTCCTGGCCAGAGAAGAGAGCCACTGCTGGCAGAGCTGCCGCGGTTCTGCCGAATCCGAAAGAGGAATCGCCACTCCGAAGCTGCCGGCTTCCAGGCGTCCCAGAAGAGCCTGGCTCGGCATGCACTGTCTCAAGCGTCGTGAGAACAGCACCAGGGCCTGATCTCCCGCCCGAATGCCCAGGGCTTCGTTTATCCGGTGTAACCGGCTGATATCCAGCACCGCCACCAGCCAGCGTGCATCGGACGCCTGAGCGAGGCGTTCGCCCAGTAGGCCGAGAAAGCAATGGCGCTTGGGCAGCCCTGTGAGCTCGTCGTGAGCTGCCAGGTAAAGCGCCTTGTCTTCGAAGGCGCGCAATGACGTGACGTCCTGGAAGGCGCCGACCAGGCAATGCTCATGCGCGCCGCTCTGATCGACGCTTTGCAGGCGTAGAGTACGCTCCAGGTTGCCCTGGCCAAGGGTAAGCTCCAGATCCAGGCCTTCGCGGTTCTGGCTGGCGACGCTGAGAGCGGTTTCCAGGCGCTGCCTGTCATCGGGGGCGACCAGCGCATTCAATTCCGCGACGCAGGCAGGCAGGGACGGCCACCCCAGTAGTTCGGCAGCCCCTTCCGACCATTGCAGGGCGCCGCTACGCACATTCATCTGCCAGAAGCCCAATCGAGCCAGCTTGCAGGCGCTGGCCTGCTCCAGCTGTGCTTCGCGTAGCGCTCGTTCACGTGCGGCGCCGCTCAGCGCGTAGCGAACTCTCTCGGTGAGCAGCGGCAGGTTGATCGGCTTGGTCATGAAGTCGGTTGCCCCCGCCTCGAAGGCGGCATTGATCGAGCCGACGTCGTCGTGGCCGGTCAGCATCAGCAGCGGGACGTGCTGTCCCATGTAGCCGACCTGGCCGCTGCGAATGGCGCGCAGCGTATCGAAACCGTCGAGACCGGGCATGCCGACGTCCACCAATACGAGATCGGGCGCATGCTGGCTGAAGGCCTCGAGCCCCTGCCGACCATCGGCGGCGAGCACGACGCGATAACCTTTGCGCTGCAGGCCAGCAGCGATCAGCAGCCGGATGGTGGGGTCGTCATCGATGACAAGGACGCTGGGCGGATCGCCCTGATCGTACGTGATGGGGTCGCTCGCCTGGGTGGCGCTATGTCGTGAAAGGGGAGCGGTGGTCGGGTCGAGTCCGCTTGATTCGATCATGTGCTTTCCCCCACGCCGGTAGCGCACTCGTCGTGCGCCGGAACGGATCGCGCGTCTCTGCCGAGTCGCCGTCTGTGGATCCATCGTCAAACATTCGCGGGAGAACGACAACAGAGCCGTTTAACGCATCCGTCAACCTAGTCAGGCTTCGGGTGGGAACGGTGTGCGAGACGAAACGAGAGTGTGGCGCCCGAGTGTGCTTGATCACGTCGGGCGCCTCTGGCGGTGGGGAGAGTCTGGTGATTCTTCGGCGGCTAGAACCGTCCGGCCAGACGTCGCTGGGTGAGCTCGGCGTAATCGGCCAGGATGGCGGCGGCCTCGGTTACCTGGACGCGCTCCACCGGTTCTTCCTCGTCATCCTCCCCGCGTGCGTCGATCAGCTCTTCAAGCGGCTCCATTCCCAGGGCTTGGCGACGCCGATTCTCTACCGTCAACTGCTCGGCATCACGCGCTTCCACTTCACGCTGACGCTGCTCGCGGTCGAGACTGACGCTGGTGTGCTCCTCGCGCATGCGGCGTGCCAGTTCGACCCGCTCCTGAAGGTAGACGAAGTTGGGATGCGAGTCGGCCCGCTCACGATGACGTGAACGCAGGGTCTCGAGATACTCCCAGGGCTCGCCGTAGTGGCGGTACTGCACGGCTTGGACGGTGTCCCACTCAAGGGCATTTTCCAGGCTGCTCTCGCCGATACGCTCAGGATCGACCATGTCGGGGAAAAGAATGTCGGGCTCGACCCCGCGGTGCTGGGTGCTCTCACCTGAGATACGGTAGAACTTGGCACGGGTCAGCTTGATCTGACCGTGGCTCAGATCGTTCAGGGTCTGGACGGTACCCTTGCCGAAGGTGGAGCTGCCCAGTACGAGGCCACGGCCGTAGTCCTGGATGGCACCGGCCAGTATCTCCGACGCCGAGGCCGAGAGGCGGTTGACCAGCACGGCCAGCGGACCGTCGTAGAGCGTGCCGGTTTCGGTGTCGCCATAAAGATTGATGCGGCCGCGTGCATCGCGCACCTGGACGGTGGGTCCACGGTCGATGAAGAGGCCGAGCAGGGAGTTGGCTTCCTGCAGCGCACCCCCGCCGTTATTGCGCAGATCGAGCACCAGGCCGTCGATGCCCTCCCTCTTGAGACGCTCGACCTCACGAGCTACGTCTCGCGTGGTGCTGCGAAATTCTTCCGCGCCGGACTGCCAGGCATCGAAGTCGACATAGAAGGTGGGGATGTTGATGACGCCGATGCGCTTGATGCCGTCTTCCCGCTCGACCTTGATGATTTCGCCCTTGGCCGCTTGATCTTCGAGATCGACCGTGTCGCGCGTGATCTCGACGGTGCTCGAGCGAGTCATGTCCACGGCTTCGGCAGGCACGACCTCGAGGCGCACCACGGTCCCCTTGGGGCCGCGGATGAGGTCGACCACCTCGTCGAGGCGCATGCCCACCACGTTGACGACGTCTTCGTCTTCCTGGCCTACGCCAACGATACGGTCGGCAGGTTCCAGTACGCCGGCACGGTCTGCCGGACCGCCGGGCACCAGGCTGGTGACTTTCACGTATTCACCATCGGACTGCAGCATGGCGCCAATGCCTTCCAGCGACAGGCGCATCTGAATGTCGAACGACTCGCCTTGGCGGGGAGAGAGGTACTCGGTGTGCGGGTCGATGCTGCTGGTCACCGCGGCCATGAACAGTCCGAAGACGTCTTCACCGTTGGTCTGGCGCAGACGAGAGAGCTGGCCTTCATAGCGCTGGCGCAGGTTGGCCTCGATCTGCTCATCGTCCTGCCCGCTGATGTCCAGCGTCAGAGCAGCGTTCTTGAGGCGCTTGAACCACAGCTCGTCGAGCTCGTCTTCGCTGGTGGCCCACTCTGCCTCGCGACGGTCGAGGTCGAGGCGCATGTCGCTTTCGTAGGTAAAGTCGAGCCCATCGTCAAGGGCATCGAGCAGCCACTCGAAGCGATGCTCGGCGCGGTCGTGATAGCGCTGATAGAGCTCGTAAGCCGGTAGCAGGTCACCTTCGAAGATGATGTCGTCAATACGCGTTTCCAGATGCCGGAATTCGTCGACATCGCTCTCGAGCAGAAAAGCACGCTGGCCATCGAGTATTTCAAGGTAGCGCTGGAAGGCCAGCTGCGACCAGTCATCGTCGAGAGGAGTTTCGGCGTAGTGGCCGTAACGCAGCGATTCGGCAACTTCCAGGGCGGCCTGCCGCTGGGCGTCGTCGGGTTGGATCTGGGCTAGCGCCAGTTGAGCGGACGACAGCAGCATCACCAGCGTCAGGATCGCGGTGTGCCGAAGAACGACTAACAGGCTCATCAATGAAGCACCCCTGGTTTCGTGTACACTTCCTTCCCTAGACAAGCGTATGGCGCATGAGTTGCCAAGGCAGACACCGCATTGTAGCAGCTCTGGCGTCAACCACGACCCCTGATGAGGATCCTCATGTCTCGGGAAGCCCGTCTCGAGCGTCTGCTCGAATTTCTGCACCGTTCCCCCTCTCCCTGGCACGCTGTGGCGTCCATGGCCGAACGGCTCGACGCCGCCGGATTTCGTCGTCTCGACGAGAGCCAGGCATGGCAGCTCACTCCCGGTGAGCGGTTCTACGTGACGCGTAACGACTCGTCGATCGTGGCGTTCCAACTCCCCCGTGAAGGCCTCGAGGCGCTGCGCATGATCGGGGCCCACACCGATAGCCCGGGGCTGCGCCTGAAGCCCAATGCGGAACGGCTCTCGGCGGGCTGGTTGCAGCTCGGCGTCGAGCTTTACGGTGGCGTATTGCTGTCACCCTGGTTCGACCGCGAGCTGGGCCTGGCCGGCCGTGTCCATGTGCGACACCCTGACGGCCGTATCGAGGGGTTGCTGCTGCATGTGCACCAGCCCGTCGCCATCGTTCCCAGTCTGGCGATTCATCTCGACAGGGAAGTCAACAACGGTCGGCCGATCAATGCCCAGACACAAATGCCGGCCGTTTTCCTGCAGGGTGGCGAAAATGGTGACCTCCGGCGTTTGCTGCTCGAGTGGCTGGAGCAGCAGCATGGCGTTGCAGGGTGCGAGATTCTCGACTTCGAACTCGGTCTGCACGACGTCCATCCGCCGGCGCTGGTGGGCGTCAAGCGCGAACTGGTCGCCAGCGCGCGTCTCGACAACCTGCTCTCCTGTTTCATCGGTCTCGAGGCGCTGCTGGAAAGCGATGGTAGCCAGGGCGTGGTGCTGGTCGCCAACGATCACGAGGAGGTCGGCAGTGCCAGTGCCTGCGGCGCGCAGGGGCCATTCTTGGGTGACGTGCTCAGGCGAGTCAATGCCCAGCTCGGCGAACCGGGTGACGAAGGATTCATTCGTCTGATCCAGGCCTCACGAATGATCTCCTGCGACAATGCTCATGCGCTGCACCCCAACTTCACCGACAAGCATGACGCTGCCCATGGTCCTGCGCTCAACGGTGGGCCGGTGATCAAGGTCAATGCCAATCAGCGCTATGCCACCAACAGTGCGACAGCAGCGCTGTTTCGCGACCTGTGCCGCGAGGCTGACGTGCCGGTCCAGACCTTCGTCACCCGCGCCGATATGGGCTGCGGCAGCACCATTGGGCCGATCACTGCCACGGAGCTCGGCGTACCGACCCTGGACGTGGGCGTGCCGCAGTGGGCCATGCACTCCATTCGCGAGACGGCAGGCAGCCTTGATGTGGAGTACTTGACCCGGGCGCTGGTCGCCTTTGCCAATCGAACGCAGCTGGCGTAATCGCTTCCACGAAAAACCCGGCGCCAAGGCGCCGGGTTTTTTTCGATCTTTGGTGGCTACGCCCTGATTCGAACAGGGGACCCCATCATTATGAGTGATGTGCTCTAACCAGCTGAGCTACGTAGCCAATCAACGGGGGCGAAGTTTACGGATTCACCCTCGTCAGGTCAAGAGCGAAGGTTACACATTGAAGCGGAAATGAATGACGTCGCCGTCCTTCACCACGTACTCCTTGCCCTCCAGACGCCACTTGCCGGCATCCTTGGCGCCCTGTTCACCGCCGAGTGCGACGAAGTCGTCGTAGGCGATCACTTCGGCACGGATGAAGCCCTTCTGAAAATCGGTGTGGATCACGCCGGCAGCCTCGGGGGCGGTGGCACCGATCCTGACCGTCCAGGCGCGCACTTCCTTGACCCCGGCGGTGAAGTAGGTCTGCAGTCCGAGCAGCTTGTAGCCGGCACGGATCACGCGATCCAGGCCGGGTTCCTCCATGCCCATCTCGCTGAGGAACATGGCGCGCTCTTCATCGTCCAGCTCGGCGATTTCGGATTCGAGCTGATTGCAAACCGGTACCACCACGGCGCCTTCCTCGGCGGCGATTTCGCTGACGACGTCGAGATAGGGATTGTTCTCGAAGCCGTCTTCATTGACGTTGGCGATGTACATGGTCGGCTTCAGCGTCAGGAAGCCGAAGCTCTTGAGCTGGCGCTTGTCGTCATCATCGAGGCCGAAGCTTCTCAGCGGCTGGCCTTCGGCCAGGTGGGGCTGGATGCGTTCCAGTATCGCTTTGGTGGCGATGGCCTCCTTGTCTCCCCCCTTGGCCACGCGTACCAGGCGCTGGATGGCCCGCTCGACGGTGTCGAGATCGGCCAGGGCCAGCTCCATGTTGATGATTTCGATGTCCGCCCGTGGGTCGACCTGGTTGGCGACGTGAATGACGTTGTCATTGTCGAAGCAGCGCACCACGTGGGCGATGGCCTGAGTCTCGCGAATGTTGGCGAGGAACTTGTTGCCGAGCCCTTCGCCCTTGGAAGCGCCTGCCACCAGGCCGGCGATGTCGACGAATTCCATGGTGGTGGGGATCACCTTCTGCGGACCCACGATCTCGCTCAGCTTGTCGAGGCGCGGGTCGGGCATCGGCACGATACCGACATTGGGCTCGATGGTGCAGAAGGGGAAGTTCTCGGCATCGATGCCGGACTTGGTCAGGGCGTTGAAAAGAGTCGATTTGCCTACGTTGGGAAGGCCGACGATACCGCAGTTGAAACCCATGGTCTTGTCCTGAATGAGATGGCGAGTGGCGCTCGCGAACGGGCGCTATTCTAGCCCGGCCTGGGAGCCGGTTCAGCCTGAGAAACTGTGCAGCCGGCTCATGGCCCGCGCCCAGTCGCCCGAAACGGCCAGGGGCAGCGTTGCCAGGCACTCGTTGAGAGCGCCGCCGATAGCCTCGATTTCCGCCTTTCCGGGGCGCCCCAGGACGTAGTTCGTCACCTGACGGGAGTCGCCGGGGTGGCCGATGCCGATGCGCAGGCGGTTGAAGTTCTTTTCGCCCAGCGCGCTGATGATGTCGCGCAGACCGTTGTGGCCGCCATGTCCACCGCCCTTCTTGTAACGGGCGGTTCCGGCGGGGAGGTCCAGCTCGTCGTGGGCCACCAGCAGCTCTTCGGGGGCGATCTTGTAGAATTGGCAGAGTGCTGCCGTGGCACCACCGCTGCGGTTCATGAAGGTGGTGGGCTCGAGAAGATGCAGTTCGTGGCCGTCGAGGATGACCTTGGCGTACAGGCCAAGGAACTTCTTCTCGGGGCGCAGTTCGGTGCCGGCCTGGCGCGCCAGGATCTCCACCAGCCAGGCGCCGGCGTTGTGGCGCGTGGCAGCGTAATTGTCACCGGGATTGCCCAGTCCGATGATCGCCTTGACCTGGGACATGCGGTTCTCCAAACAAAAACAAGCGCCGCAGCGCTTGATCGGGTTGGTGGGGCTGCCCAAGGGCAGCCCCGACAGCACGGCTTACTCTGCGCTGTCTTCGCCTTCCGCGCCTTCGCCTTCTTCGCCCTCGGCTGCTTCGCCGCGGGTCTTCGGCTTGGTGATGCTCAGCACGGCGTTGTCATGATCGGCGCCGTGAGAGAGCTCGACCAGCGTCACGCCAGCCGGCAGGGTGAGGTCGGAGAGGTGCAGGGTGGTGCCCAGTTCGACATTGGCAATGTCGACTTCCAGGAAGTCCGGCAGGTCCTTCGGCAGACAGCTGATCTGGATCTCGTTGGAGAGCACGTGCAGCTCGCCGCCCTGATCCTTGATGCCCTTGGACTTCTCTTCGCCCACCACGTGCAGCGGCACGTTGATGGTGATGGCGTGAGTGGCATCCACGCGCATGAAGTCGGCGTGGGTGATCAGCGGCTTGTACGGGTGACGCTGAAGATCACGCACCACGACCTGCTCCTTCTTGCCATCGATGACCAGATTGAGCACCGAAGAGAAGAAGGACTCGTCCTCGATGGCCTTGTAGAACGGGGCCTTGTCGAGAGAAATCGGCTGGGGAGCCTTCTCGCCACCGTAAACGATGGCCGGCACTTCGAGGTTCGCACGACGCAGGCGGCGGCTCGCACCTTTCCCCAGGTCGTTACGAGCGCTGGCATTGAGTGTGAAATCGGACATGTTGTTGCCTCTTGCTTGAGATAAGGAGAGGGTGCGACCCGCGACCTGATCGCATCCTTCCCGAAAGCTCCCGTAGGAGCGCTACACCGGCGCCATGTTCCTCAGTGGAACATGGCGCTGACGGATTCTTCGTTGCTGACGCGGCGGATCGCTTCGGCGATCAGGCCGGCCACGCTGAGCTGACGTATCTTGCCGCTGCGACGTGCGACGTCGGACAGCGGAATGGTATCGGTCACGACCACTTCGTCGAGCACCGAACCGGTGATGTTCTCCACCGCCGGACCCGACAGGATCGGGTGGGTGGCATAGGCCACCACGCGGCGGGCGCCATGCTCCTTGAGCGCGTCGCCTGCCTTGCACAGGGTGCCGGCGGTATCGATCATGTCGTCCACCACCACGCAGGTGCGATTCTCGATTTCGCCGATGATGTGCATCACCTGAGCCTGATTGGCCTGCGGGCGACGCTTGTCGATGATGGCGAGATCGGCATTGAGCTGCTTGGCGATGGCGCGGGCCCGGACCACGCCGCCCACGTCCGGCGATACCACCACCAGATCGTCGTAGTTCTGGCGCTCGATGTCGTCGAGCAGGATCGGCGAGCCGTAGACGTTGTCTACCGGCACGTCGAAGAACCCCTGGATCTGGTCGGCGTGCAGGTCCATGGTCATCACCCGGTCGACGCCGGCCTTGACCATCATGTCGGCCACTACCTTGGCCGAGATGGGCACCCGGGCGGAACGCACCCGGCGATCCTGGCGGGCATAGCCGAAGTAGGGCACCACGGCGGTGATCCGCGTGGCCGAGGCTCGACGCAGCGCGTCAACCATCAGGATCAGCTCCATCAGGTTGTCGTTGGTCGGCGCGCAGGTGGACTGCAGAATGAAGACGTCCTTGCCGCGAACGTTTTCGTTGATCTCGACCGCGATCTCGCCATCGCTGAACTGCCCGACCGTGGCGTTCCCCATGCGAGTATCGAGACTCTCGGCGATCTTCTGGGCGAGTTCGGGGTTGGCATTCCCGGCAAAAACCATCAATTTTGACACGCGCATCCACCTATGCAGTGTTGGGAAGCTCTGTTGACGCCGATTCTGGATACCGCAAGCGCGATTGTTGGAGCGCTCGCTGTCAGCATGTTCATCGACCTAGAGCAGCATGTAGCGGGGAGAGGTTCAGGCCGCGGGCCGTGAAAGCAGTCCAGTGGCCCGGCAAGTCGGCCATGAGTTGCCTTGCTTCGGCTGGCGAGTCGAGCCGGGCGAAGAGGCAGGCACCGGTTCCCGTCAACATGGCGGGTGCCCGGCTACCCAACCAGTCAAGCGCTTCGGCGACTTGCGGATAGAGTGACCTGACCGTGGGCTCGCAGTCGTTGTGCCAGCTGGGCGCTCCCCCCTGCAGTGCGCGCGCCATGGTAATCGGGGGCGTGTTACGTGTCAATTGCGCCGCCCCGAACACCGCGCCGGTGGCGACTTCGACACCCGGATGAACGACCACGAACCAGGAAGTGTCGAGGGTGACCGGGGTAAGCTTTTCACCCACCCCCTCGGCCCAGGCGGCATGGCCGCGCACGAACACCGGCACGTCGGCGCCGAGCTGCAGGCCGAGCGCTTCCAGGCGCTCGAGCGGCAGGTCGAGTCGCCATAGGCGGTCGAGGCCGAGCAGTGTCGTGGCGGCGTCACTGCTGCCACCGCCGAGGCCACCGCCCATCGGCAGTCGCTTGGTCAGGTGAATGTCGGCCCCCAAGCGACAGCCTGTTTCGGCCTGAAGCAGCCTGGCGGCCCGCACGACCAGGTTGTCGCTGGCGGGCAGGTTCGGCAGGCTGGGCGACAGTTGGATCTTGCCGTCATCGCGCTGGCGCAGGTGTAGCTCATCACCGTGGTCGAGAAATTGAAACAGCGTCTGCAGCTCGTGGTAGCCATCCGCGCGTCTGCCCAGGATGTGCAGCATGCGATTGAGCTTGGCCGGTGCCGGCAGTACGAGCTCGCCAGGGGATTCAGGCATCGATTCAATCACCGACGACGGGTCGCCAATCGGTGACCACCAGCGTCACCCGCAGGTCGTCGTACTCCATGATCAGCCGCCGTGGCAGCCACAGCGACTCGACCTCGACCCAGTCGCGATACTCGATCCGCCAGCCGTCCTGCTCCAGCAGCTGAGGGAAGCCCGTGTCGTCGTGCTCGAGCCGGTACTGGCTGTGCTCGGCAGGCAGCCCGCGTATCCAATCGGCCAGCGAGCTTACCGGCAATGACCAGCCCAACTGCTGCTGCATCAAGTCTTCCGGCGTCTCGGCCACGAAGCGTCCTTCGGCATTGGTCAGCGAGAAGCGCCCCTCGCGGCCCTCGAGCAGGTTACGGCCGCTGCCGAATGGTCCGCTGATCAGCATGCGGTAATAGTGAGGGTGCTGGCTCCAGTCCAGATTGGCGCTGGTGGAGTCCTGAGGTGTGCGCAAGCCGGCCTTGCCGATCAGGATCCAGGTGTCCAGCTCGGCGAGGCGTTCCTGCTGGGCCTCCCAGCGGTCAGTGCGCTCCCCGTCAGGCGCGGTCGTCGGCGTGGCGCAGCCGGCCAGCAGGGCGAGGGCAAGTCCCGCTGCCAGGCACCGTGTCGTGGTCATCAGGTGTGTCATGACGTCGTCTCGTTGGCCAGTGGGTTTGGTCAGGGTGCAAGCTCGGGTATGCGTTCGAGAAGCGCATCGATGCGCGGATGCTCGTCGAAATGGTCAAGGGCCTGCTCGACCACGCGGCGGGCCTGATCCTGCTTTTCCAGCGCCCATAGCACTTCCGCCAGGTTGGCGGCGATCTCCTGGTCGAGCATGCTGGCATAGGCGCGCTCCAGCCACGGCAGGGCGCGCTCCGGGTCGCCAAGGCGGAAGTAGACCCAGCCCAGGCTATCCATGATCGCCGGGTTGCCGGGCTCGAGTGCGTGGGCGCGCTCGATCAGCTCGCGGGCTTCCTCCAGGCGATCCTCGACGTTGAGGTCGGCCAGGGTGTAGCCCAGGGCATTGAGGGCAGCGGCGTTATCCGGGTTGGACTCGATGATGCGTCCCAGGTCCCGCTCCATGGCCTCGATATCGCCGCGCTCCCAGGCGCGCATGCCGCGCAGGTAGAGTAGCGCCTCGTCATTTGGGGTGCGGGCGAGTTCGCGGTTCAGCAGTGCGTCGGCCTCGGCGTGCAGGCCGGCTTCGCCGAGCAGCTCCACCTCCAGTGCCACCAGCTCGCTGAAGCGGGTCTCGTGACGTAAACGCTCGATCCGCAGAAAGGCCCGGGCGTCGAGCAAACGGTCGTCCTCGATCAGCATCCGCGCGGCACGCAGGCGTGCACGCAGGAAGTCCCCGCCGGGGGAAACCTGACGATAATAAAGCAGGGCGTTGTCGACCTCGTCCTCTTCCTCGGCAATGATCCCCATCAGATAGAAGGCGCCAGGCGGCGGTTCGTCGCTGCTGACCAGAGGCAGTAGCAGGCGTCTTGCCGCTTCGTAATAGCCATCTTCCAGATAGAGGCTGGCTAGCGATATGCGCAGCTCCTGGTTGCCGACATGCTCGTCGAGCAGGGTCGAGGTGTGCCGTTCGGCGGCAGCGACGTTGCCCAGCATCAGCTCGGCCTGCGCCAACAGCAGCAAAAAGCGTGGGTCGCCAGGCGATATCTCCAGGCCACGCGCCGCTGCCTCGCGAGCCTGGCGGGGATTGTCGGCTTCCAGGGCCAGCTGTGAGCGGGTCAGCCAAAGGGCGGGCAGTTCGGAGTGATCGCGAGCGAGCTGGTCCAGGCGCCGCTCAGCCTGCCGGCGCTGTCCGGTGGCGGCTTCGAGAATGGCCATTGCCAGCACGGCGTCGTGATAGTGGGGATGAGCGCCGGGGGTGGCACGCTCGAGGTAGCTGCCGAGCCGTTCGCGCAGGGGCAGCGGGTCGGTGCTGGTTTCAAGGGCGAGCTCGGCGAAAAGGGCAAGCTCGGCATGCTGCCCCTGTTCGGCCAACACCAGGCGCCACTCCAGCGCCTTGGTCCAGTCGCCGCGCTGCAGGGCCAGGCCGGCGAGCAGTCGCAGCGGGGCCTCGGCAGCCGGAGCGAGCTGGTGCCAGGTGTTCACGGCTTGCTCGAGCAAAAGGATGTCGTTACTGAAACGCGCGGCCAGCGTGGCGCGTTCTGCCAGCTGCGCGCCACTGTAACGCTCTGCCATGGCCAGGTAGCCCAGCGTGGCACGACGATAATCGCCGCGTTGCCCTGCAAGTTCCGCCGTCAGCAGCGTAGCCAGACCCTCGGCATCCAGCCCGCGCTCGATGGGGGGGGCCGTGGCCAGGGGGTCCTCTGGTGCAGAGGCGAAGGGCGAGGAAGTCAGGCCTTGGCAGCCACTCAGTAGAGCGGCCAGACCAAGCACTGCCAATCCATGGCGTGAAAAGCGTTTCAGCGTCGAGGGCATGCTTGTCTCATCCGGTATCCCGAGGTGTCAGCATACCGGCTAGCTGCGCATGGGCAAAGGGATCGCTGCGTACGGGTCCGTATGGAAGCGAATCGGAGTTGCCTTGTCATGCGTCAATAGCGTGTTCGGTGTGGCTGGCGCCGAGCGCGCCAGGCTGTGATAGAATGCAGCGCCGCAGATACCTTTTTTTCACTTTTGCTGCCGCCGGCCGACACCACCGAAGACGCTTACGCATGACGCTTCTTGCCCTTGGAATCAACCACAGGACGGCCACAGTCGCGGTGCGCGAGCGGGTCGCCTTTACACCCTCTCAGCTGGAGTCGGCGCTGACCCAATTGCGCTGCATACCCCAGGTGCACGAGGCGGCGGTGCTGTCGACCTGCAACCGCACGGAGCTCTATTGCGTTACCGAGCCGAGCGGCGAACGCATGATTCTCGACTGGTTGAGCCATTTTCATGGGCTCGCGCTCGAGGAGCTGACCCCCTGTGCCTACCACTATCTGGACAACGATGCCGCACGCCACCTGATGCGCGTTGCCGTGGGGCTGGATTCGATGGTGTTGGGTGAGCCTCAGATTCTGGGGCAGCTTAAGGATGCTTATCAGTCGGCGCGTCAGGCCAGCGGGCTGGGCGGTGAACTCGAGCTGCTGTTCCAGCACACCTTCGCGGTGGCCAAGCAGGTGCGTACGCGTACCGGCATCGGCCAGAATCCGGTGTCCGTCGCCTATGCGGCGGTGAGCCTGGCGAGTCGAATATTCGATGACTTCAGCCGCTCGCGGGCGCTTTTGATCGGTGCCGGCGAAACCATCGAGCTGGTGGCCAGGCATCTGCGCGAGGCCGGTGTGCGCAATATGATCGTGGCCAACCGCACACGTGAGCGCGCCGAACTGTTGGCCAACGAGTTCAACGCCGAGGCGATTTCACTCAACGAGATTCCCGACGCTTTGGCGCGGGCCGACATCGTCATCTCCTCGACCGCCGCACCCTTGCCGATCGTGGGCAAGGGGATGGCCGAGCGAGCGCTGAAGAAGCGCCGTCATCGGCCGATCTTCATGGTGGATATCGCCGTGCCGCGGGACATCGAGCCCGAGGTCGGCGACCTGGACGACATCTTTCTCTATACGGTGGATGACCTCAACGAGGTGATTCAGGAGAATCGTCGTCATCGCCAGGCAGCCGCCGATCAGGCCGAGTCGCTGATCGAACACGGTGTGCACGTCTGGCTTCAAGAGCGGCGCATTCGCAGCAGCGGGGAGCTGATTCGCCGCTACCGTGACCAGGCCTCGGACCTGCGCGAACTCTCCGAGCAACAGGCCTTGGCAAGGCTGGCGCGGGGAGAGAACCCCGAGGAAGTGATTCGGCTGATGGCACATCAGTTGACCAATCGTCTGCTGCATCGCCCTACGGTGGCCCTGCGCGAGGCGTCGGGTAGTGAACGGCGCGATCTGCTCAGTGCCGCCGAGGCGCTGCTGCTGGATTCCACATCAACGAAACCCTGACAGGACACGCCATGAAAGCGACCCTGCGCCAGCGTCTCGATGGCTTCGTCGAGCGCTTCGAGGAGCTCGCCGCACTGCTGGCGGAGCCCGAAGTGATCAGCGACCAGCCTCGCTTTCGCGACTATTCGCGCGAGTATTCCGAGCTCGAATCCCTGGTCGAGGCCTGGCGCGATTATCGAGCCACCGAAAACGACCTCGAAGATGCCGGTCAGCTGGCCAATGACAGCGATGCCGAGATGCGCGAGCTGGCTCAAATGGAGCTGGAGGAGGGGCGCGAGCGTCTCGAACAGCTGGAGGTTCTGCTCAAACAGCTGCTGGTGCCGCGCGACCCTGACGATAGCCGCAACGTCTTTCTCGAGGTGCGGGCAGGCACCGGCGGTGACGAGGCCGCTCTGTTTGCCGGCGACCTGTTTCGCATGTATTCCCGCTATGCAGAGAAGCAGGGCTGGAAGGTGGAGGTGATCAGCGCCAGTCACGGTGAGCAGGGCGGCTACAAGGAGGTCATCTCTCGGGTGAAGGGCGAGGGCGTCTATGCCCGCTTGAAGTTCGAGTCGGGGGCGCATCGGGTGCAGCGTGTGCCGGCAACCGAGTCCCAGGGGCGCATCCATACTTCGGCCTGCACCGTGGCGGTGATGCCCGAGGCCGACGAGGTCGGCGACGTCGATATCAATCCTGCCGACCTGCGGGTGGATACTTTCCGTTCCAGCGGCGCCGGCGGCCAGCACGTCAATACCACCGACTCGGCCATCCGAATCACCCATCTACCCAGCGGTGTGGTTGTGGAGTGCCAGGAAGAGCGCAGCCAGCACAAGAATCGCGCCAAGGCGATGGCGCTATTGGCAGCGCGGCTCAAGCAGAGCGCCGTGGAGAGTCATCAGCGTGAACGTGCCGATACGCGCCGTAGCCTGGTGGGCTCGGGCGATCGCAGCGAGCGCATCCGCACTTACAACTTTCCCCAGGGTCGTCTGACCGATCATCGCATCAACTTGACGCTCTACAAGCTCGGGGAAGTCATGGCCGGCGAACTCGACGAAGTGCTCGATCCGCTGGTCCAGGAGCACCAGGCCGATCAGCTCGCGGCGCTGCAGCAGGAGGTCTGATGCGCCTCGATGCGCTGCTGGCGAAGGCTGCCGGGCGTTTGACGCACGCAGGCTCGCCCAGTCCGCGACTGGATGCCGAAGTGCTGTTGTGTCACGTGCTCGAGGTCGATCGCACTTGGCTCTATACGTGGGGCGACAAGCCGGCGTCTCCCTTTCAGCGGGCCCGCTTCGAGGCTCTGGTCGCCGCTCGCGCCATGGGGCGGCCCGTAGCGTATCTCACCGGCGTGCGAGAGTTCTGGGGGCTGCCCCTTTGCACTTCTCCGCACACCCTGATTCCTCGCCCCGATACTGAAACGCTGGTGGAGGTGCTGCTCGAGCTGGCGCCGGGGTCATCCGGCCGTTTGCTCGACCTGGGAACGGGGACAGGTGCTATCGCACTGGCCTTCGCTAGCGAGCGATCCGACTGGGACGTGCTCGGGGTCGATCGCGTTGCCGAAGCGGTGGCCCTGGCCGCAGCGAATGCGCGCCGGCTGGGTATCGCCAATGTTCGCTTCCTGCTCAGCGACTGGTTTTCCGCCCTGGAAGGGCAGCGCTACACGCTGCTGGCCGCCAACCCCCCTTATATCGACGAACTGGACCCGCACCTGGCTCAGGGCGACGTGCGCTTCGAGCCCAAGAGTGCGCTGGTGGCAGCCGAGGCGGGGCTGGCCGATCTGCGCCACATCGCCAAGGCCGGCATCCAGCGGCTCGAGCCCGGCGGTTGGCTCGTCCTGGAGCACGGCCATGAGCAGGGGGCAGCGGTTCGCGAACTGCTCGCGGCCTGTGGCTATGGCGAAGTGAGCAGTCGTCAGGATCTGGGCGGGAGAGAGCGCGTCACCGTCGGGCGTCGGTAGAAACGTTGAGGGAAGTGCGCTGGAGAGGAAGCGAGGGCTGTGGTACATCTGTTCAGGAAATAATTCCAAATGTCGGCATGTTTGTGCGACTGAACACCAGCACCACGCCTGATTTCGATGCTTTTTCAGGCTGATCTGCTGTCATGCGACGTATCACTCACTCTGCATCGGCTTTCCGCGACACGACAATGAAAACCAAGACCCGCTCACTGGACCGTATTGACCTCAATATCCTGCGCTGCCTGCAGGAGAATGCCCGTATTTCCTACGTCGACCTGGCCGCTCAGGTTGGCCTCTCCACGACGCCCTGCCTGGAGCGCGTCAAGCGCCTGGAGAAGTCCGGCGTCATCCGCGGCTACAAGGCCGTGCTGGACCCGCGTTCGCTCAAGGCCAATTTGCTGGTCTTCGTCGAGATCAGCCTGGAGACCCAATCTCCGGCGGTGTTCGACGAGTTCCGCCGTGCCGTGGCTCGGCTGCCTCAGATCCAGGAGTGCCATCTGGTTTCTGGGCAGTTCGACTATATCCTCAAGTGCCGAATTCCCGAGATGTCCGCCTACCGCCAACTGCTCGGGGACGTGGTACTGACGCTTCCTGGTGTCAAGGAATCGAAGAGCTATGTCGTCATGGAAGAGGTCAAGGAGCAGTTTTCCCTCTACGTACCCGATATCGAGGAGCTCGAAGGCAAGTAATGGCCATGAACGACGAGGCGCTGCTGCGCTACAGCCGGCAGATCATGTTGGATGCGATAGACATCGAGGGCCAGGAGCGTCTGCTGGCGTCGCGCGTGCTGGTAGTGGGAGCGGGTGGGCTGGGCTCGCCGGTGGCGCTCTACCTGGCTGCCGCGGGGGTCGGTCGCCTGATCCTGGCCGATGCCGACAAGGTGGAGCTCTCCAACCTGCAGCGCCAGATCGCCCATGGCATGACCGACCTGGAGCGGAACAAGGCGCGCTCCGCCCGCGATTCGGCCGTGGCGCTCAATCCGGGCTGTGACGTCCGTGTGATCGAAGCCCATCTTGGCGGGGAGCAGCTCGATGCCGTGGTGAGCGAGGTCGATCTCGTGCTCGATTGCACCGACCGCTTCTCCAGTCGCTACGCCGTCAACGCCGCCTGCTACCGAGCAGGGGTGCCACTGGTGTCGGGGGCGGCGATTCGCTTCTCTGGTCAGCTCGCAGTGTTCGACCCTCGCGATGCGACGTCTCCCTGCTACGCCTGTCTCTACCCGCCGGGTGAGGGCGGTGACGAGGAGCTGCGCTGCGCCGAGAGTGGGGTCGTGGCCCCCCTGGTGGGGCTGATCGGTTGCTTTCAGGCGCTTGAGGCGGTCAAGTTGCTAAGCGGAGCCGGCACGCCGCACCGAGGGCTCTCCACCTTCGACGGCATGAGTGGTCAATGGCGCCATTTCCAGGTGCCGCGGGATCCCGCCTGTGCCGTATGCTCTGGTCGTCGCTACGACGAGTGATGGTTATTATTTGACAGATGCGTATGCGGGTAAGCTGAGTCGGACATGGGCATCTGTTTTTGGTTGTACATAATTTAATGTTTTTATGGGATTTGACAGCTGGTCCTGGCGGATCGCTGCGAAAGCCGGCTCGCCTCTCTCGTTATTGTATACTTGACATACCCCGTCGGTTTGATGCCAGACTAATCGAATCCAAGATGCCGGTTCATTGCTTCAGGAACTCGATGCATGGCCAACGCCATACCGCGCTCAAGCCCCGCCTCCTACTACCGCGATTCCCTGGCGGTCTCCCTCGACCGGCCTTGTCTGCCCGCTAAAGGTCGGCAGCGTGTCGACGTATGCGTGATCGGTGGTGGCATAACGGGCTGTTCTGCAGCCTTGCACCTTGCCGAGCGCGGCTATTCGGTGACGCTGCTCGAAGCTAATGAGCTGGGCTTCGGGGCTTCCGGACGCAGCGGTGGGCAGATCCTGCCCGGCCTCGGGACCGATATCGCGACCGTGGAAAAGGAACTGGGTCGCGAGCGGGCTCGCGAGGTGTGGGAAATGAGCCGCGAGGCGGTACGCCTGACGGCTGAACTCATCGAGCGACATGCGATTCCCTGCGACCTTGCCTGGGGCTATCTGCATGCCGCTGTGAAGCCTCGACACGTTCGTGAACTGCGCCAGTTCCAGGAGCGTTTGTCGCGCGACTATGGCTACGAGGCGCTCACTTGGCTTGAGGGCGATGCGCTGCGTGAGCGTGTGGTGACCGATGCCTATCCCGGCGCGCTCTTCGAAAGCGAGGGTGGGCACCTGCATCCGCTCAATTACACCCTGGGGCTGGCGCGCGCGGCGCAACGAGCCGGGGTGACGCTTCACGAGCACAGCCCGGCGCTGTCGGTACGCCACGGTCAGCCGGCCACGGTAACGACCGAACATGGCGAGATCACGGCGGATTACGTCGTGGTGGGGGCCAACGCCTATTTGGACCGGCTGCTGCCGCAGCTGGATGGCCGCATCATGCGGGCGGCCAACTACATCATTGCCACCGAGCCGCTGGGCGAGGCGCGAGCGGCTCAGGTATTGCCGCACAACGATGCGCTGTCGGATGCCAACTTCGTGCTCGACTACTACCGCCTTTCGGCCGACAAACGGCTGATCTACGGCGGCGAAGTCAGCTACGATGGGCGGGAGCCGCGCGGCCTGCAGCGGCGTATGGATGCCAAGATCGCACAGCTGTTTCCGGCCCTTGCGGGTGTGCATATCGACTATCGCTGGGGCGGCGACGTGGCGATCACGCTCAACCGTGCTCCCGACTTCGGTCGTATCGGTGCCAACGTCTACTACGCCCAAGGCTACTCGGGGCACGGCATGGCGCTGGCCGGGCTCGCCGGTAAACTGATCGGCGAAACCATTGCCGGCCAGAGCGAGCGCTTCGATGTATTCGCCGCCATGCCCCACCGACGCTTCCCCGGGGGAGAGCGTCTACGCACGCCGCTACTGGTACTGGCCACGGCTTTCTACAAGCTGCGCGACCGACTATAACGAACGAAATGCCCGGGACGGGCAGCAACGAGGTTCCCATGAAAGACCTGGAAAGCTGGCTGAAGGAGAGACGCATCACCGAGGTGGAGTGCCTGGTCAGCGACATCACCGGCATCGCCCGTGGCAAGATCACCCCTGTCTCGAAATTCATGGCAGAAAAGGGCATGCGGCTTCCAGAGAGTGTGCTGCTGCAGACCGTGACCGGCGACTACGTCGAGGACGAGCTTTACTACTCGCTGCTCGACCCCGCCGATATCGACATGATCTGTCGGCCGGATATTTCCGCGGTCTACCCGGTGCCTTGGGCGCTGGAGCCCACCGCCCAGGTCATCCACGACTGCTATGACAAGATGGGCAACCCCATCGAGCTCTCCTGTCGCAACCAGCTGAAGCGCGTCCTGGCGCTCTATGCCGAACAGGGCTGGAAACCGGTGGTGGCGCCGGAGATGGAATTCTATCTGACCAAGCGCTGCGAGGACCCCGATCTGCCGCTGCTGCCGCCCATCGGCCGCAGCGGGCGCCAGGAAACCGGCCGTCAGTCTTTCTCCATCGATGCGGCCAACGAGTTCGACCCGCTGTTCGAAGACATGTACGACTGGTGCGAGGTTCAGGGGCTGGATATCGATACCCTCATTCATGAAGAGGGCACCGCCCAGATGGAGATCAACTTCCGTCACGGTGACCCCCTGATGCTGGCGGATCAGGTTTTCCTGTTCAAGCGTACCTTGCGCGAGGCGGCGCTCAAGCACGACGTGGTGGCCACCTTCATGGCCAAGCCGATCACCAACGAGCCCGGCAGCGCCATGCACATTCACCAGAGTGTGCTGGATGCGACCACCGGCAAGAGCGTGTTCGCCAATGAGGATGGCTCCATGAGCCAGCTGTTCCTGCATCATATCGGCGGCATGCAGCGGTTCATTCCCGAGGCGCTGCCGCTGATGGCACCCAACGTCAACTCCTTCCGCCGCTTCCTGCCTGACACCTCGGCGCCGGTCAACGTGGAGTGGGGCGTGGAGAACCGCACCTGCGGCTTGCGCGTTCCCGACTCGTCGCCACAGAACCGACGCATCGAGAACCGCCTGCCCGGCGCCGACGCCAATGCTTACCTGGCCATCGCCGCCAGTCTGCTCTGCGGCTACCTGGGTATGGTGCAGCAGCTCAACCCCTCGGCCCCGGTCCAGGGGCGTGCCTTCGAACGGCGTAACCTGCGCTTGCCGTTCACCCTGGAGCAGGCGCTGGAGCGAATGGAGAACTGCAGCGAACTCGAGCGCTATATGGGTCACCGCTTCGTGACTGGCTACGTGGCGGTCAAGCGGGTGGAGAACGAGAATTTCAAGAAGGTGATCAGTTCGTGGGAGAGGGAGTTCCTGCTGCTGAGCGTCTAGTGCCCCGGGTCCGGAGCTGAGCGGGCTCATCGAAAAACAATGCAAACGAGAGGTGCCATCATGTCCTGTCTACGCAAGCTTTCCCTGGCCGTTGCGCTGGGCTCCCTGGCCATGGCCGCCGCAGCCCAGGCCAACGAGGTGCGGGTATACAACTGGTCGGATTACATCGCCCCGGACACCTTGGAAAAGTTCACCGAGGCCACTGGCATCCGGGTGATCTATGACGTCTACGACAGCAATGAGGTACTCGACGCTGCCATGCTTTCCGGGCGCTCGGGTTACGACGTGGTGATGCCCTCCAATCACTACCTGACGCGGCAGGTGAGTGCCGGGGTCTACATGGAGCTGGATCACGACAAGATCCCCAACATGGAGAACCTGAACCCCGAGCTGATGGACGATCTCGAATCGATCGACCCCGGCAGCCGCCACTCCATACCCTACATGTGGGGTACCAACGGCATCGGCTACAACGTCGAGCGGGTCACGGAGATCCTCGGCGACGACGCTCCTCTCGACTCCTGGGCGCTGATCTTCGACCCCGAGATCACCACGGCGCTGCGTCAGGGCGGCTGCGGTATCTCCATGCTAGATTCCGGCGACGAGATGCTGTCGCCGGCCATGGCCTACCTGGGCCTTTCGCCGCTCTCCGAGGAAAGTGCCGATCTCGAGGCGGCCGGCGATCTGATCGCCGCAGTGCGCGACAACATCACCTACTTCCACTCCTCGCGCTACATCTCGGATCTCGCCAACGGCGACATCTGCGTGGCGGCGGGTTATTCCGGCGACATCTTCCAGGCCGCCGACCGGGCCGAGGAGGCTGGGCGCGATTTCACCATCGACTACATCATTCCCAAGGAGGGCGCGGCGCTGTGGTTCGACATGATGGCGATTCCTGCCGATGCGCCCAACCCCGATAACGCCCACGCCTTCATCAATTTCATTCTCGAGCCCGAGATTGCCGCGGCGATTACCGAGTACGTGGTCTATGCCAATCCCAACATCGCGGCCAACGAATACCTCGATCCCGATATTCTCAACGACCGATCCGTCTATCCCGATCAGGAGGTAATGGACAACCTCTACGTCGCAGAGGAGAAGCCGCTGGCCGTGCAACGCGTGCGCACTCGGGTCTGGAACCGGGTGAAGTCCGGTATCTGACCCATCCCACCGGCCCACTCGGGGCGACAGAGAGGGCTGCAAACGGCTGCGTCCACCCGCGGGGTGCGGGCGTTTGCGACCTTCTCTTGGACTTGTGAGCACAGGAGACGCTGCCATGCCTCAGACTCGGACCCAAGCCTCGGAGCCGCCGCGACGAACGCTTGAACAAGCGCCGCAGAGTGCCAGCGGGCCGGGCAAGCCGCGCCCGGCCCACGCAGAGGGGTTGATGGAGATTCGCCGGGTCAGCAAGCGCTTCGACGGCGCGCTGGCGGTGGATGACGTCAGCCTGACGATTCGTCGCGGCGAGATCTTTGCGCTGCTGGGGGGCTCCGGCTCGGGAAAGTCGACGCTGCTGCGTATGCTCGCCGGCTTCGAGAAACCCAGTGAGGGGCAGATCGTCCTCGATGGCGAAGACATCACCGCCATGCCGCCCTACGATCGACCGATCAACATGATGTTCCAGTCCTATGCGCTGTTTCCCCATATGACGGTGGCGCAGAACATCGCCTTCGGGCTCAAGCAGGACAAGCTGCCGCGGCGGGAGATCGAAGAGCGCGTGGCGGAGATGCTCAAGCTGGTGCACATGGAGGCCTTTGCCCGACGCAAGCCGCATCATCTATCCGGCGGTCAGCGCCAGCGGGTAGCCCTGGCGCGCTCGCTGGCCAAGCGCCCCAAGCTGTTGCTGCTCGACGAGCCGATGGGGGCGCTGGACAAGAAGCTGCGCACCGAAATGCAGCTCGAAGTGGTGCAGATTCTCGAACGGGTGGGGGTGACGTGCATCATGGTCACCCACGACCAGGAAGAGGCCATGACCATGGCCGACAGGGTGGCCATCATGTCCGATGGCTGGATCGCTCAGGTAGGCACCCCCATGGACGTCTACGAGAGCCCCGCCAGCCGCATGGTGGCCGAGTTCGTCGGTACCGTGAACCTGTTCGAGGGCGATATCGTGGTCGACGAGGCGGACCACTGCGTCGTGGAAAGCCCAGCCCTGGGTCGCGCGATTCGCATCGGGCATGGTGTCAGCACCCAGGCCGACGAGCGGCGGGTATGGGTTGCAGTGCGTCCGGAAAAGACCTGGCTCTCGCGTGAGCGCCCCCCGGGAGAGTTCAACTGGGCGGCCGGCATCGTCGAGGACATCGCCTATCTCGGCGGTCTGTCGGTCTATTTCGTGCGCATCGAGAGCGGTCATCTGGTCAAGGCGAGCATCGCCAATACCGAGCGTCGCGGTGACCGGCCACGCTGGGACGAGCCGGTATTCGTCCACTGGGACGAGCACAGCGCCATCATCCTGCACGACTGAACGTGCCTGTCATCCGAAAGAGTGCGGGACGGCCCGACCGGGCCGGGGGGGAGATTCTCGTGTCCAAAATCACCGTTCGCCTGCGGCGCATGCTGAAGCCGGGCCGCGGCTGGGTCATCGCCGTGCCGCTGCTGTGGCTGGCGCTGTTCTTTCTGCTGCCATTCGGCATCGTGCTAAAGATAAGCCTCTCCGAGGCGGCCATCTCGATACCGCCCTACGGCCCTATCTTCGATTACGCCAACCAGACGCTGAACGTGGCCGTCACCTTCGGCAATTACCTGTTCCTGGCCACCGACATGCTCTATGTATCGGCCTACTGGGGATCGGTGAAGATAGCGCTGATTGCCACCGTGCTGTGCCTGGCGCTGGGCTATCCCATGGCCTACGCGATGGCCCGGGCCCCGGCGCACTGGCAGCTGGTGCTGCTGCTGCTGGTGATGCTGCCGTCCTGGACCTCGTTCCTGATTCGCGTCTATGCCTGGATGGGAATCCTCAGCAACAACGGGCTGGTCAACAATCTGCTGATCTGGTCAGGGCTGATCGACTCGCCGATCCGACTGCTCAATACCAACTTCGCCGTGATTCTGGGTATCGTCTACGCCTATCTTCCGTTCATGATCCTGCCGCTATACGCCAACCTGACCCGACTCGATACCTCGTTGCTGGAGGCCGCTTCGGACCTGGGCTCGCGCAAGTTCAACACCTTCCTCAAAGTAACCCTGCCACTTTCCAAGGGTGGCATCATTGCCGGTTCGATGCTGGTATTCATCCCGGCGGTGGGGGAGTACGTCATTCCCGAGCTGTTGGGTGGACCCAATACGGTCATGATCGGCAAGGTGCTGTGGGAGGAGTTCTTCCATAACCGCGACTGGCCCGTGGCGTCGGCGCTGGCGATGGTGATGCTGGCGATCCTGATCGTGCCGATTGCCCTGTTTCACCGCTATCAATCTCGCGAGCTGGAGGAGTGACCATGCGCAAACCGTCCTTCACCACGCTGATGCTGATCGCCGGGCTGGTCTTCCTCTACCTGCCGATGATCATCCTGGTGATCTATTCGTTCAATGCTTCACGCCTGGTGACCGTGTGGGCGGGCTTCTCGACCCGCTGGTACCTGGAGCTTTTCCGTGACCAGCAGATCCTCGCTGCGGTGTGGACCAGCCTGCGTATCGCCTTCTTCTCCGCCTCCATGGCGGTGTGTCTGGGTACGCTGGCGGCCTTTGTGATGGTGCGCTTCACTCGCTTTCGTGGCAAGACCGCACTGTCGAGCATGGTCACCGCGCCGCTGGTGATGCCCGAAGTGATCACCGGCCTGTCGCTGCTGCTGCTGTTCGTGCACATGGCGCAGACCATCGGCTGGCCGGCGGATCGCGGCATGGTCACCATCTGGATCGCTCATACCACCTTCTGCAGCGCCTATGTAGCGGTGGTAGTGGCTTCGCGCCTGCGAGAGGTGGACCTCTCCATCGAGGAGGCCGCCATGGACCTCGGTGCCCGGCCGGTGCGCACCTTCTTTCAGATCACCCTGCCGGTCATCGCCCCGGCGCTGGCAGCGGGATGGCTCTTGGCCTTCACGCTGTCGCTCGACGACCTGGTGATAGCAAGCTTCGTTTCTGGGCCGGGTGCTACCACGCTGCCCATGGTGGTGTTCTCCTCGGTACGCATGGGCGTCTCGCCCAAGATCAACGCACTGGCCACGCTGATCATCTTGGCGGTGTCGCTTGCCACTTTCATTGCGTGGTATCTGATGCGGCGCAGTGAAGCAAGAAGGCGGCAGGCGATGTTGCAAGACATGACCGCGGGTAGATAACGAGTTTCAGGATGATGAGGTAGCTATGTCGACCAGTGAGAACAACGAGCATGTGGCGTCCTACTATGCCGCCACGGCCAACCCATCGCCAGGGCGTGCCGCTCTGGAAGCCGACATCGAGTGCGATGTGTGTGTGGTCGGAGCGGGCTTCACCGGCATCTCCACGGCGCTGCATCTCGCCGAGCGGGGCTTTGGGGTGGTGGTGCTGGAAGCCGCCAGGGTCGGTTTCGGCGCTTCGGGACGCAACGGCGGCCAGATCGTCAACAGCTACAGCCGCGACATGGACGTGATCGAGGCAAGATATGGCGTCGATACCGCCCGTGCGCTGGGCGACATGGCCTTCGAGGGCAATCGCATCATTCGTAGCCGGATCGAGGCATATGCCATCGAATGCGACCTCAAGAATGGCAACCTGTTTGCCGCCTGCAACCGCAAGCAGCTCGCGGGGCTGCGTGAGCACAAGTCGCTGTGGGAGCGCTACGGCAACCACGAGTTGGAGCTGCTGGAGGGGAAAGCATATCAGCGCGAGGTAGGTAGCGATCGCTATGTGGGCGCCTTGGTGGACCACTCCGGCGGTCACCTGCATCCTCTCAATCTGGTGCTTGGCCAGGCGGCTGCCTGCGAATCGCTGGGGGGTGCCATCCATGAAGACACGCCCGTGCTCGAGGTGCGCCACGGAGAGAAAGTCACGCTGCGTACGCCGCGTGGCAGCGTACGCGCTCAGCGTGTGGTGATGGCCGGCAACGCCTACCTGCAGGGGGTGCTGCCGGAACTGGAAAGCAAGTCGATGCCGTGCGGCACCCAGATCATCACCACCGAGCCGCTGCCGGAGACGCTACGCCGTGAGCTCTTGCCCAACGACATGGCGGTAGAGGATTGCAACTACCTGCTCGACTATTACCGCTTCACTGCCGACGGTCGCCTGCTCTACGGCGGCGGCGTCAACTACGGTGGTCAGGACCCGGCGGACATCGCGGCGGTTATCCGACCCAAGATGCTCAAGACCTTTCCCGAGCTTGCCGAGGTGGGTATCGACTACGCCTGGAGCGGTAATTTCCTCATGACGCTGAACAGGCTGCCCCAGTTCGGCAGGTTGAATGACAACATCTACTACGCTCAGGGTTACTCGGGCCACGGAGTAACCTGCTCTCATCTCGCCGGCAAGCTGATCGCCGAGGTGATCCGCGGGGAGGTCGAGCGTTTCGATGCGTTTGCCAGCTTGCCGCACCTGCCGTTTCCCGGCGGCAGATTGTTGCGCGTACCGCTTTCGGCGCTGGGCGCCTGGTATTACGCCACGCGGGATCGTCTCGGGTGGTGAGGTGTCGCCAGCGGCTGACACCGGGGCAGAAAATGTGAAAGCCGCTGCGTTGCGCTTAACCCGCGCCGGCCGCGGCGTATACTGAGGGTAATTCTTGAGTGGCACGGAATCGCCACCCCTCACGTCTCTTCTCTTGCACATCGTATCGAGCCGAGCCCTACAAGCCCGGGGCGGCATAACGCCCTGCAGGAGATCCTGATGAACAAGTCGATCGTAATCGGAACCACGTTGAGCGTGCTGGGCCTGGGTGGCCTGGCGTTCGGTGCCTGGCAGGTGCAGCAAGGCGCGGACCCGGTCGAGAGCGGGCCACAGTTCGCCGAGGTCGTGGGAATACAGCCGGTGACGCGCAGCGTCGAGACGCCCCGCGAAGTGTGCGAGGACGTGGTAGTGCACCAGCAGGCGCAGGCGCCCAGCCGCGACCCGCATCGCATAGCCGGCACCGCGGCAGGAGCCGTGGTAGGCGGCCTGCTCGGAAATCAGGTGGGTGGCGGCAGCGGCAAGACGCTTGCCACCGTGGCAGGCGCGGTGGGCGGCGGTTTCGCCGGTCGTGAGATACAGGGGCGCGTCGAGGCCAACCAGACCCACACCTATGCCACCACCCAGCGCCAGTGCCATACGGTGATGGATAGCTCGGAGGAAACCATTGGCTTTGACGTGACGTGGCGTCATGGCGAGCAAACCGATGTCGCCCGTCTCGATCATCGGCCTCAGGGTAACCGTGTGCTCCTCGAGGAGGGGCGTCCGCGCTGGGATCTGCCGCTGGCCAGCAGCGACGGCTGAAGTACCTTCACTTTCGACATCGCCCCGGCCCAGGCCGTGGCGATGTCGTTCCAGGGCGCCGCAGCGATTAACACATGCTGTTCGGACACTGGCGTCTAGACGTGGCGCAGGTACCAGGCGTATTCCAGCTGACTGACGGTCTGCATGGCCTGATCGCGCTCGGCCCGGCGATTGGCGACGAATACGTGAACGAAGTCACTGCCCAGCGCAGCCCTCAGCGGTTCGCTCGCTTCCAGCAGTTCGAGGGCCTGCAGCCAGCTATTGGTCAGTGTGGGCTCGAACTGCTCGTAGGCATTGCCCACCACGGGGGCGGGCGGCTTCAGCTGACGCGCGATGCCATGCTCGATACCGGCCAACAAAACGGCCAGCAACAGATAGGGGTTTACATCGGCACCGGCGACGCGGTGTTCGATGCGCCGTGCTTCGTTGTCGCCCGACGGAATGCGCAGGGCCACCGAGCGATTGTCGAACCCCCAGGTCGGGGTCATGGGTACGTAAAGGCCCGCCTGGAAGCGGCGGAATGAATTGAGATTGGGAGCACATACCGCCATGCTGGCAGGCATCAATTCAAGCAGCCCCGCGACGGCTTGGCGCAAGGTCTGGCTTCCCAGCGGGTCGCCGTTTGACGCAGCGAAGACGTTGCGCCCTTTGCCATCCAGCAGGCTGAGGTGGACATGGGTGCCATTGCCGGCCTCGAGGCCGTAAGGCTTGGCCATGAACGTGGCTTCGAAGCCATGATTGAGCGCGACACCCTTGATAAGACGCTTGAGCAGTATGGCGCTGTCACATGCCTTGAGCGCATCGTCACAGTGGCCGAGGGTGATCTCGAACTGACCTGGGGCACACTCCTTGAGCGTGGTGTCCAGAGGCAGGCCCTGGCATTCCGCAGCCCGCTGAATGTCCTCCAGGAAGGCGGCATACTCGTCGAGTTCGTCGATCGAGTAGAGCTGGCTCTGGGTGGCACGCTCGCCGCTGCGGGGTGAGCGTGGCGGCTGTATCATGCCTTCGGCAGTACGTGCCCTGTCCAGCAGATAGAACTCCATCTCCACGGCCGCAACCGGGGTCAGGCCCCGCTCGCGCAGCCGTCTCAGCTGTTGCCACAGCAGCTGACGTGGGTCGGCGAAGAAGGGCGTCTCGTCGGGTTCGACCATGGTCATCAACAGCTGCGCCTGGCGCCCGCCACGCAGCCAGGGGGTGGGCATCAGGGACTTCGCTATCGGTCGACAGATTCGGTCGCTGTCGCCGATGGCGAGCCCCAGGCCGGTGGCCTCGATGGTATGGCCATTGATATCCAGGGCGAAGACCGATGCCGGCAGGTTGACCCCCAACTGGCAGACCTTTTCCAGATTGCTGCTGGGAATGCGTTTGCCGCGCATGACACCATTGAGATCGCTGATCAGCAGATCGACGCTGTCGATATCGGGGTGGCGAGCAAGGAACGCACGGGCCTCATCGGCACTTAGCGTCGGCATGGGGGCACCTGTAGGATAGAATATCTCGTTGTGCTATCTTTCGATGCCGTGTTTGTGTTGTCAAATCCTTTACGTTTTTTCACGCCTGCAAGATTCTGCTTTCGCGTAATTCTTCCATTTCTTATAGCTCGGTGTTGAGCGATTCAATGCGATGCTGGATTTTTCCGCCTTGCTGGTGGAAAGTTTAATCAACAGTGATGCCGCGCTTTGTCATCAAGGAGGCTCCATGCCGACGCGTCCCCTGGTGGGGGTAATCGCCTGTCGCCGCGAGGTCGAAGGGCATTCTGCCCATGCGGTGACCGACAAGTATCTGAGTGCGCTGCGTGCCTATGGCATGGCACCGGTAGTGCTGCCGGTGTGGCAGGATGCCGTCGATGGTGACCTGCTTGGCCATCTCGACGGCCTGCTGCTGACCGGTAGCTATTCCAATGTCGAGCCCACTCGCTACGGTGCCGAGCGTGCCCCGGAGAATACCCGTGACGATCTGCACCGGGATGCCGCCGCGCTGGCCTGGATTCCCGCCGCCATTGCACGTGGCCTGCCGCTGCTGGGCATCTGTCGCGGTTTCCAGGAGCTCAACGTTGCCTACGGCGGAACCCTGCATCAGGCGGTGCAGAACGTGCCGGGCTTGGGCGATCATCGTGAACCCGACGCCGACTATGCGACTCGCTACGCCCCGGCGCACGACATCGACATAGTTCCCGGCAGCCGTCTGGCAGCGCTTCATCCCGAGTTGCATTCTCGCGTCAATTCGCTGCATCAGCAGGGCATCGAGCGGCTGGCAGAAAATCTTGTGGTGGAGGCTCGGGCACCGGATGGTCTGATCGAAGCAGTATCGGTGGCCGGAGCATCGAGTTTTGCGCTGGCCGTGCAGTGGCATCCCGAATGGCAGCCGCAGGAGCATTCGCTGTACCACGCGATTTTTCAGGGCTTCGCTGCGGCCTGCCGAGAACATTCCGAACGCCGGGAGCCCGCGCTGGCCAAGTAATTGCCACGTAATAACATAGGGGTTAGCAATCCTCTTACAGGAGTCCGATCGTGAGCCAAATGCAATCCCCCCGATCACTGGCCGACTGGCAAGCCAAGGCCGCGGAGCTCGCTTTCGAGTCGCGCGCCTTCATCGATGACGCCTTCGTCGACGCCGCCAGCGGCGATACCTTCGAGTCTCGCAACCCGGCTACCGGCGAGTGTCTGGCCCGGGTAGCGAGCTGCGACGCACCCGACGCCGAACGCGCCGTGGCGGCGGCGCGCGCTGCCTTCGTCGACGGCGAGTGGTCGCGCCTGGCGCCGGGCAAGCGCAAGAAGACCCTGCTGCATCTGGCCGATCTCATGGAGGCCAACAAGCACGAGCTTGCGCTGATCGATACCCTCGACATGGGCAAGCCGGTGTCGAGTTCGCTGGGCGACATGGCCGGCGCCATTGCCTGCATTCGCTACCAGGCAGAGTGCATCGACAAGCTCTACGGTGAGGTGGCGCCCACCGGTGAGGACGCCCTGGCGATGGTATTGCGCGAACCCATCGGCGTGGTGGCGGCCATCGTGCCGTGGAACTTCCCGTTGATGATGACCGCCTGGAAGATCGCCCCGGCACTGGCCGCCGGCAACAGCGTTATCCTCAAGCCCTCCGAGAAGTCGCCGCTGTCGGCGTTGCGCCTGGCGCAGCTGGCCCAGGAGGCGGGTCTGCCCAAGGGCGTGTTCCAGGTGCTGCCGGGCTTCGGCCACACCGTGGGCAAGGCCCTGGCGCTGTCGATGGAAGTCGACTGCCTGGCTTTCACCGGCTCCACCGCGGTGGGCAAGCAGCTGATGCAGTATGCCGGCCAGTCCAACCTCAAGCGTGTCTACCTGGAGTGCGGCGGCAAGTCGCCGAACATCGTCTTCGCCGATTGCAAGAACCTCGACAAGGTGGCCAGCCATGCTGCCGCGGCGATCTTCCATAACCAGGGCGAAGTTTGCATCGCCGGCTCGCGGCTGCTGGTGGAGAACTCGATTCGCGAGCAGTTCGTCGAAAAAGTGCTCACCGCGGCGGAGGGCATGCAGCCGGGCGATCCGCTGGATCCGCAGAGCTTCATGGGGGCCATCGTCGACGAGACCCAGCATCGCCGTATCCTCGACTACATTCGGCAGGGCGTGGAAGAGGGCGCGCGGCTGCGCACTGGTGGGAAGGCCATCGACGGCCCGGGGCTGTTCATTCCGCCCACGGTATTCGACGGAGTGACGCCCACCATGACCATCGGCCGCGAGGAGATCTTCGGCCCGGTGCTGGCGGTGTTCGGCTTCGACACGGAGGAGGAGGCCGTCGCCATGGCCAACGACACGCCCTACGGCCTGGCGGCGGGGCTGTGGAGCCAGGATATCGACCGCATCATGCGCGTGACGCGGCGGCTGCAGTCGGGCCAGGTGTTCGTCAACAACTGGGCGGGCGGTGATCAGACCATGCCCTTCGGCGGCGTCAAGCAGTCGGGCAACGGCCGCGACAAGTCGCACCACAGCCTGGAGGAGTACTCCGAGCTCAAGAGCGTGTGGATGTCGCTGCAATCAAGCTGATCCTGCCAGAGATCCGCAGGGGATGAGCCGGCGGTCGTGGCAGGTATACTGGCGCCACGACCGCCTGCAGGAGAACGTCCCTTGAACGACCTTGCCACGCTGCTGGTTTCTCTTCCCCCCGGCTATGCCATGGCGCTCGCTGCGCTGCCGGCATTCCTGTTCGCCTTCGTCCTGGCTGGACTGCTCGCCGGCCGGCAGCGCGTCATGGAACGCGAGCGCCATGCTGCCATCCTCACCGAGTTGAACGAACGATTGGCAGAGCGCGAGCGGCGCCTCGACCAGCTTCAGAGAGAGCTGGGTGAGGTGCAAGTGCGCGAGGCGCGCCTGGCCACCACCCTGGAGCAAAAGCAGCAACACTTCGATGCCCAGCTAGACCTGGTGCGCGACAGCCGCGAGCAGCTGCGCCAGGAGTTCGAGAATCTGGCCAACGAGATCCTCGAGCGCAAGGGGCGCGCCTTCTCGGAGCTATCCCAGCAGCGCATCAGCGGCCTGCTGCAGCCGATCCAGGCGGAAATGAAGGGCTTTCGCGAGAAGGTCGAGACGATTCACCGCCACGATACTGAGCAGCGCGCCGGACTGCGTGCCGAACTGCGCCACCTGCAGGCACTCAACCGTGAGATCACCGATCAGGCCGAGCGTCTGACTCAGGCGCTGCAAGGTCAGAAGAAGGTACAGGGCAACTGGGGCGAGCTGATGCTGGAGAACGTGCTGGAGGGCTCCGGCCTGCGCCCCGGCAAGGATTACCAGCGCGAGGTGAGCTTCACCACGGCGGAGGGGCGTCGTCGCCCCGATGCGGTGGTCTATCTGCCCCAGGGTCGCCACCTGGTGATCGATGCCAAGACCTCGCTCGCCGCCTACGTGCGCTATGTCAACGCCGAGGAGGAGCATGAGCGCGATCTGGCCCTGGCGGCCCATGCCACGGCGGTGGGCGAGCGCATCGCCGAGCTGGCCGACAAGCACTACTACGACCTGCCGGGGCTCAACTCGCCGGACGTGGTGATCATGTTCATTCCGGTGGAATCGGCCTACGTGGAGGCGCTCAAGCACGACGAAACCCTCTATCAGCGCGCCATAGAGAACAACGTGCTGGTGGCCACGCCCACCACGCTGCTGACCAGTCTCAATGTGGTGCGACAGCTGTGGCGCTTCGAGGACCAGAGCCGTCACAGCGCCGAGCTGGCCAATCGTGCCGAGAGGTTCTACAACAAGCTGCGGCTGTTTCTCGAGAGCATGCAGGAGGTGCAGTCAAAGCTCGACGGCGCCCGTGACAGCTACGACCGCGCCATGGGGCAGCTGGTCAACGGTCGCGGCAATCTGATCAAGCAGGCCGCCGAGTTCCAGGAGCTGGGGGTGGCGGTGAAGAAGGAGCTGCCGGCGGAGCTGGTCGAGCGGGCGGGGTTGGAGCTGGATGCCTCACGCCCCCGGACGGCATTGCCGGACGGGGGCTATCGGAGTTAGCGGGTCTTTCCCTTACCTCAGGGGCGGTCTAGAAGTTGGCCCACTCCGGCTGGCGCTCTCTGGCGGCCAGCTGCAGCTTGGGCAGGATGGGCTGCGTGGGTGACATGGTGCGGGTTTCGCTTTGCGGCCAGCTCTGGCTACCGGCATTGCCATGATGCGGTAGCTGAAAGGCTGCCATGGCATTCATCAGCTGGCGAGCATGCTGGCGCAGGTTGTCGGCCGCCGTGGCGCTTTCCCCGACCAGCGTGGCGTTCTGCTGCGTGACCCGATCCATCTCGGCGACGGCCGTACCGGCTTCCTGAACCCCGGCACTCTGCTCGACGCTGGCCTGGCTGATTTCCCGCATCAGCTGACTGACCCGTGCAATGGCTTCGACGATCTGGTTGGTGGCCTGACGAGCCTCGGCGGCGCGCGCATTGCCACTCTTCACACGCTCCACGTTGCTGGTGATCAGTTCGTTGATCTTGCTGGCGGCATCGGCACTCTTCTGAGCCAGCTTGCGTACCTCGGCGGCGACCACGGCGAAGCCACGGCCATGTTCCCCAGCCCGCGCCGCTTCCACCGAGGCGTTGAGCGCCAGAATATTGGTCTGGAAGGCGATGTCGTCGATGGTCGAGATGATGCTGGCAATCTCGCTGGCGCTCTTGTCGAGCTCGTTCATGGTAGCTGCCATCTGCTCTACCGCGACGCCGCCCTGGCGCGCCGTGTGAGAGGCATTTTCCGCCTCACGACTGGCTTGCCCGGCGTTCTCGCTGTTCTGGACCACGGTGCCGTTGAGCTCTTCCATGGCCGATGCCGTCTGGGTCAGGGCGCTGGCCTGCTGCTGAGTGCGTGAGGCGAGGTCGGTATTGCCTTCGGCGATCTGCTCGCTATTGCTGGCCACGGCCTCGGCGGCTCCGCGAACCTGAGTCACGATGGACTGTAGCTGACGTGCCATCTCCACCTGCGAGGCCATGATGCTGCTGCGGTCCCCGTTGCGCAGGCGGCCGCTGGTGGCCAGCTCGCCGCGGCCGATCGCTTCGGCAAAGGCTTTCACTTCGTAGGGTTCGGCGCCGAGTTCACGCAGCAGCTGGCGGGCCAGCAGATAGGCAATCGAACCACCGACCACCAGAGCCGCCAGGCATAGTGCCAGCATCAGCATCTGGAAGCCCGCAGCGGTATCGCGAGCGAGTGCCGTATTGGCGGCACTCTCCGATTCCTGATGGTCGATGAAGTCGTTGATGCGGTCGAGCCAGGCAAAGAAGGCGGGGCCTGCGTCGCTCAGCAGCTGTTCCCGTGCGTTGACGAAATCACCCTGTGCGCGACGCTCCATCACCTGGCCGGCCAGACGCTGCGTGAGCTCCGCCTGACGTTCGATGGACGTCAGTAGCTCACCTTCGCGAGAGGTAACGCTCATCTGAGTCGCTTCGTTCATCTCGTTGGCAGCACGCTGGTAGTCGTCGGCCAATGCCTGGTACTCGCGCTGCAGCGTGGCGAGCGCGGCGGGGGACTCTACCAGGGTCATGTCGCGCAGCAGGATAGCGCGGTCATGCACGCTGCCGCGCCAGTCGATGGCGTGTCGCTGCTTGGCGCCATTGACATCGTTGATGGTCGTGAGGCTGCGGTCGATACGGTTCACCTGAACGATGCCGATGGCGGTAAGCAGTACGATCAAAGCAAGCACGGCGGAAAAGCCGGCGAATAGACGGGTGCGGATACCGAGGCGGGCAAGACTGGCCGAGGATGTTTGCATGATTGTTGTCCTTCGTCATGTGGGCTGCCAATCGGGCGCAGCGGGATACGTAAGGCACTTTATCGTTATGTATAGGTTTTGTACAACGGAATATAATCCGCATCAGCGTTCGATATTTTTCAATGCTAGCCTTTAGGCATAGGTGGTTACGAAGAAAGTTGTGGCATACTGCCAATCGCATGAAGTGCATGTGGAGGTTCTTGTACGCGAGCTTGTACAAGAAAAACGAGGAGGTGTTGTATGTTTGGCTTGTTCAGACGCAATCCGGCCAAGAAATTGCAAAAAGCCTATGAGCGCAAGCTCGAGGAGGCGATGCTGGCCTCGCGCAACGGTGACATGCGTGCCAACGCAACGTTGACGGAGCAGGCCGAGGCCCTGCGCTTGGAAATCGAACGCTTGAAGAAGGATTGATTCAGAAGGTTCGGGCCGGTGTGCAACAGCTCACCAGTCGACACGGCTCGCTGCCGGGGTTGCGGAAACGGTGGGGCACGTTGGTATCGAAGTAGTAAGCCTCGCCCGGGCCGAGCAGGCGGGTTTCAGCGCCGATGGTGATCTCGATTGCTCCTTCGAGTATCACGCCGGCTTCCTCGCCCTGGTGGGCGATCATCTCGCGACCGGTGTCGGTTCCGGGGGGATAGGTTTCTATCATGAAGGCCAAGGCACGGCTGGCACGATTGGCGCCTATCAGTTTGTAGATGACGTCTCCGCTTCCCACGTCGGCCAGCTCGTCAGCCGAATAGAAGACTTGATTGCGGCTCTCCAGATCCATGGTGAAGAAGTCGCCGACGCTGATGGGAATGGCGTCGAGAATCTTTTTCAGTGAGCTAACCGAGGGGCTGACCTTGCCCTGCTCGATCAGTGAAAGACTGGAGTGAGTGACTCCGCAGCGTTTGGCCAGCTCGCGCTGGGAGATGCCGCGAAGGGTGCGAAGGGCACGCAGGCGTGAGCCTACATCGTCCGACATGGCGGTCTCCTGGTGTGAGAATTGCGCTGCCGCCTCGACGGCGACAGCGCGTGACGCCTCAGCACAGAGCGTCGAGCTTCTGCTTGAGTAGCTGATTGACTTGCTGGGGGTTGGCGGTGCCGCGCGAAGCCTTCATCACCTGACCGACGAAATAGCCGATCATCTTGCCGCGCTTGTCCGGCTCGGCATCGCGGTACTGGGCCACTTGGGCGGGGCTCTCCGCAATCACCTGATCGATCATCGCCTCGATGGCGCCGGTGTCGGTGACCTGCTTGAGCCCCTGGGCCTCGATGATGTCGTCGGCGCTTGCGCCCTGGCCGTTCCACAGAGCCTGGAATACCTGCTTGGCGGCCTTGCCGTTGATGGTGTCGTCGATCACTCGTGCCACCAGCTCGCCTAACTGGCGTGCCGCTATGGGGCTGTTGGCGACCGAGAGATTCTCGCGATTCAAGGCGCCCGCCAGCTCACCTTGCACCCAGTTGGCCGCCTGCTTGGCATCCCCGCAGACCTCTTTCACTTCCTCGAAGTAGTCGGCCATTTCGCGAGTGGCGGAGAGGACGCTGGCATCGTAGGCGGAAAGTCCCAGCTCGTTCTCGAAGCGTGCGCGCTTCTCGGCCGGCAGCTCCGGGAGGTTGTCGCGCAGGTGGTCGATGTAGGCCTTGTCGAGCACCACCGGCAGCAGGTCGGGGCAGGGGAAGTAGCGGTAGTCGTTGGCCTCTTCCTTGGTTCGCATGCTGCGCGTTTCGTCGCGGTCGGGGTCGAACAGGCGCGTTTCCTGTACCACCTTGCCGCCATCCTCGAGCAGCTCGATCTGGCGCTCCACTTCATAGGCGATGGCGCGCTCGACGAAGCGGAAGGAGTTGACGTTCTTGATCTCTGCGCGGGTGCCAAGGGCCGCCTGGCCCTGGGGCCGAACCGAGACGTTGACGTCGCAGCGCATCGAGCCCTCGGCCATGTTGCCGTCGGAGATGCCCAGGTAGGTGACGATGGAGTGGATCGCTTTGAGGTAGGCGGCTGCCTCCTTCGCCGAGCGCATGTCGGGCTCCGAGACGATTTCCAGCAGCGGTGTGCCGGCACGGTTGAGGTCCACCCCGGTCATGCCGTGGAAGTCCTCGTGCAGCGACTTGCCGGCGTCCTCTTCCAAATGGGCGTGGTGCACGCGAATCGACTTGGTGGCGCCGTCTTCAAGGGTGATCTCGACCTCGCCGGCGCCGACGATGGGCTGGTACATCTGGCTGGTCTGGTAGCCTTTGGGCAGATCCGGGTAGAAGTAGTTCTTGCGGTCGAACACGGAAACTTCGGGTATCTCGGCATGGATCGCCAGGCCGAACTTCACCGCCATGGCCACTGCCGCTTCGTTGAGCACGGGCAGCACGCCGGGCAGCCCTAGATCCACGCCGCACGCCTGGGTGTTGGGCTCGGCACCGAAAGCGGTGGAGGCACCGGAGAAAATCTTGGAGCGGGTGGCGAGCTGGACGTGCACCTCCAGTCCGATCACGGTTTCCCATTGCATCAGGCGTTCTCCTCGGCGAAGGCGGGGCGTTGGCGGTGCCAGTCGGTGGCCTGCTGGAACTGATGGGCGACATTGAGCAGGCGCGCTTCGGTGAAGTGGCTGCCGAGTATCTGCAAGCCCACGGGGCGCTTGCCTGCCAAGCCGGCCGGTACGCTCATGCCGGGAATGCCCGCCAGGTTGATGGCAATGGTGTAGATGTCCTGCAGGTACATCGACACCGGGTCCTTGTTGGCGCCGAGATCGAAAGCGGGGGTGGGCGAGGCGGGCCCCATCAGCACGTCGACCTCCTCGAAGGCGTCGAGGAAATCCTGGCGGATCAGGCGGCGTACCTGCTGGGCCTTCTTGTAGTAGGCGTCGAAGAAGCCCTCGGAGAGGGTGTGAGTGCCGATCAGGATGCGGCGCTTGACCTCGTCGCCAAAACCCTCGGCGCGACTGCGCTTGTACAGGTCGATGAGGTCGACGGGGCTGGCGCAGCGATGGCCGAAGCGAACGCCGTCGAAGCGTGACAGGTTCGACGATGCCTCTGCCGGAGCGATGACATAGTAGGCCGGTATCGCATAGTGGGTGTGCGGCAGGCTCACCTCACGTACGCTGGCGCCGAGCGACTCGAAGACCTTGATGGCGTCGCGAACGGCGCTTTCCACCTGGGCGTCGAGCCCGTCGCCGAAATATTCCCGCGGCAGGCCGATCTTGAGGCCGGCGAGGGGGGTGCCGAGTTCCTCGGTGTAGTCGGGCACGCCGCGCTGCACGCAGGTGGAGTCGCGCAGGTCGTGACCGGCCATGGCGTTGAGCAGCAGGGCGCAGTCTTCGGCGCTACGCGCCATGGGGCCGGCCTGATCGAGACTCGATGCGTAGGCAATCATGCCATAGCGCGAAACTCTCCCGTAGGTGGGCTTGAGGCCGGTAATGCCGCAGAAGGCGGCGGGCTGACGAATCGAGCCGCCAGTGTCGGTGCCGATGGCGGCCGGTACCAGGCCAGCTGCCACGGCGGCGGCGCTGCCGCCTGACGACCCCCCCGGCACCGCGGCGAGATCCCAGGGATTCTTCACCGGGCCGTAGTGGCTGTTCTCATTGGAGGAGCCCATGGCGAACTCATCCATATTGGTCTTGCCCAGGCTGACGGTGCCGGCGGCAGCGAGCTTCTCCACTACCGTGGCGTCGTAGGGGGAGATGAAGTTGTCGAGCATCCGCGAACCGGCGGTGGTCTTCACGTCACGGGTGCAGAAGATGTCCTTGAGCGCCAGGGGGAGGCCGGTCAGAGCGCCTGCCTTGCCCGCGGCACGGGCGGCGTCGGCAGCGTCGGCGGCGGCCAGGGCCTGCTCGTGGGTCACGCTGATGAAGCTGTTCAGCTCACTGTCGTAACGGTCGATACGGCCCAGCAGATGCTGGGTGAGTTCGCGGCTGGAAAACTCGCCGGCGTCGAGCGAACGGGTCAGTTCGGCAAGGGTCTTGTCATGCATGCGGCATGGCTCCATGAAGGCGTGCCGTTGAAAAGAGAAGTGGATCCTGCGGTACCTGTCGGCGTCAGGATGGGCGGCCTGGGTTCACTCGACGACGCGGGGAACCAGATAGAGACCGCTTTCCACAGCCGGGGCACAGCGCTGAAAGCGGCTGCGCTGGTCGCTCTCGGTCACTTCGTCGGCGCGCAGGCGCTGAGTGACGTCGAGCGGATGGGCCAGCGGCGCAACCCCTTCGGTGTCCAGGGCCTGGAGCATGTCGACCATCTCGAGAATGCGCCCCAGGTCGTCTACATAGCGGGCGGCCTCCTCGTCGGTCAGGCCGAGCCGGGCCAGGTGGGCGGCCCGCTGCACGTCTGCGTGTTCAAGCGCCATGGGCTGAGTGTCCTCGCACGGATGGAGTGTTATGAACAGCAGGAAAATGTACCATATTCGAGGCGAGTCGGGCAGTCTTGTCGCACGCGAGGCGACCCATGTCGCTTGCTGCACGGGGGTGGCGATGATACCGTTTGCATCCGCACTGCTCCCGGTCAGCACTAGGTAACGACTTCCATGTTCAAACGCTTGAGGGGGCTGTTCTCCAGCGATCTTTCCATCGATCTGGGTACGGCCAATACACTGATTTATGTTCGCGGTCGCGGCATCGTGCTCGATGAGCCTTCGGTAGTGGCCATCCGCCAGTCCGGCAACATGCGCAGCGTGGCTGCGGTGGGCGCCGATGCCAAGCGCATGCTGGGCCGTACGCCGGGCAACATCACTGCCATTCGGCCGATGAAGGACGGCGTGATCGCCGACTTCACCGTTACCGAGCAGATGTTGCAGCACTTCATCCGCAAGGTTCACCAGAGCACCTTCCTGACGCCGAGCCCGCGGGTTCTGGTCTGCGTGCCCTGCATGTCGACCCAGGTCGAACGTCGTGCCATCAAGGAGTCCGCTGAAGGCGCCGGCGCCCGTGAGGTATTCCTGATCGAGGAGCCCATGGCCGCTGCCATCGGCGCCGGTCTGCCGGTGGACGATGCCCAGGGCTCGATGGTAGTGGACATCGGTGGCGGTACCACCGAGATCGCCATCATTTCGCTCAACGGCGTGGTCTACTCCGAGTCGATTCGCGTCGGCGGTGATCGCTTCGACGAAGCCATTTCCGCCTACGTGCGCCGCCACTACGGCAGCCTGATCGGTGAGGCTACCGCCGAGCGCATCAAGGAAGAGATCGGCTGTGCCTATCCCGGTGGCGAGCTGCGCGAGATCGACGTGCGCGGACGCAACCTGGCCGAAGGTATCCCGCGCAGCTTCACCCTGAATTCCCATGAGATACTCGACGCGCTGCAGGAGACGCTTTCCTCGATCGTCGCCGCGGTCAAGAGTGCGCTTGAGCAGTCTCCGCCGGAACTCGCCTCGGACATCGCCGAGCGTGGCCTGGTGTTGACCGGCGGTGGAGCCTTGCTGCGCGATCTGGACAAGCTGATCGCCGAGGAAACCGGCCTGCCGGTCATCGTGGCCGAAGATCCGCTGACCTGCGTTGCACGCGGGGGCGGCAAGGCGCTCGAGATGATCGACCGCCATACCTTCGAGCTGCTTTCGAGCGATTGACGTTGCTGCAAGGCCTCTTGCCAGTGCGAAACGACGTATGAACAGGTGCGGCCAGTCGTGCTGCGCCCGGTGCGGGGGGAACGTCTATTAAACCGCTGTTCTCGCACGGTTCAGTGCCAGGCTACCGCATGCTGCTATGTGCGGTGGCCGCTTCTGCATTGATGTTCGTCGATCACCGCTTTACCCGCATGGAAGAGGTGCGCGCTCAGCTCACCACGGTGGTGGCTCCCGTACAATGGCTGGTCGCTCTGCCCAGCGATGTCCTCACCTGGGGGGCGCTGGCGCTTTCCGAGCAGCGCGCACTGGTGGAGGAGAACCGCCGGCTACGCGAGCAGATTCTGCATCTGTCGCATCGCGTACAGCACATGTCGAGCCTCACGGCGGAGAACGTGCGACTGCGTGAACTGCTCGGTGCTGCGGCTCGCCTGGAGGCACCCTACATCACCGCAGAGCTGCTCTCGCTCGATGCCGACCCCTTCACGCACCAGATGGTCATCGACCGTGGGCGGCGTAACGGCGTCTATGTGGGTCAGCCGGTCATGGATGCGTCGGGGCTGGTCGGCCAGGTGACGGCGGTTTCCGCCTACTCCAGCCGGGTGCTGATGGTAGCCGACGCGAGCCATGCACTGCCGGTACAGATCAATCGCAACGGGCTGCGCTTCGTTCTGCAGGGCAGCGGCCAGTACGATGCGCTGCGGGTCATGCACGTGCCGGACACTGCCGATATCCGGGTAGGCGACCTGCTGGTTACCTCGGGGCTGGCCGGTCGCTTCCCGGCGGGATATCCGGTCGCCAGGGTGACCGAGGTGGTCCACGACCCCGGCCAGCCCTTTGCCCGGGTCACGGCGGAGCCCGTCGCACGATTGCAGCGCTCGCGTCACTTCCTGCTGATCTTTCCGCCAGAGCCGGCGCCGGTGCCCGACGACGAAATGTGGGATCTCGAGCTGCCCGATGAGCTCATCCCCGATGGTGCATTGACGGCGGCAACGGAGGAAACGGACTGATGGCGAGCGGATCGCGCACGGCGCTGCCCTGGATATGGCTGACGCTGCTGTTGGCGCTTTGCCTGCAGGTGATGCCGCTGGCCGAGGGCTGGCAGATCTGGCGCCCCGACTGGCTCGGGCTGATGCTGATCTATTGGTGCATGGCCGCGCCTGACCGGGTGGGAGTGTTTCACGGGTTCGTGCTCGGTATTCTCCTCGATCTCATCGAGGGTGCACCGCTGGGTCAGAATGCGCTGACTCTCTCGCTGCTGGCCTTTCTGGCGGCGCTGGTCTATCCCCGCTTCAGAACCTACTCCATGGTGCAGCAGGCGCTGCTGATCCTGGTCCTGCTAGGTCTGGTGCAGCTCGTCGAGCAGTGGCTGCGTACCCTGTTCGGCCCCTTCTCCATGCATCTCGCTTTCCTGCTGCCGTCGCTGATCGGTGCGGTCCTGTGGCCGTGGCTGGCTACCATGTTTCAAGCCGTCGAGCGGCGCTTGGCGAATCATGACTGAAGGAGGCGGCATGAGTGGGCTTTCTTGTGCAGCCACACTGTGTCTGGCATCTGCCTCACCGCGAAGGCGAGAGCTGCTGGCCGGCATCGGCGTTGGCGTAGAGGTGCGGCCGGTCGATATCGACGAGACGCCACGTCTGGGCGAAAGTCCCGAGGCTTACGTTACTCGTCTTGCTCGCGAAAAGGCGACGGCAGGTGCCCGTCTTTCCCCGCTTCCCGTACTGGGTTCGGATACCGCTGTGGTATGCGACGGTCGGATTCTCGGCAAGCCTGCCGACCGGGCCGAAGCGGCTGACATGCTGCGCCTGCTCTCGGCCCGCTGGCATGAAGTATTGACCGCGGTGGCGGTGACCGGGCCTGCTGGCTTGCTCGATGTGTGCGTGGCGACCCGGGTCTGCATGCGCGCTATCGGCGACGAGGAGATGGCAGCCTACTGGGCCACCGGTGAGCCTGCCGACAAGGCGGGCGCCTATGCTATACAGGGCTTGGCGGCCATCTTCGTAGAGCGTATCGAGGGCAGTCATTCCGCCGTGGTCGGTCTGCCGTTGTTCGAGACGGCGCAGCTTTTGTCGCGGCAGGGCGTGCCGCTTTGGAATGGTGCAGTCTAGTCGCGTCACTATGTCATAATGCGGCGAAGACTGAATTGGACAAGGATTTCCGCATGAGCGGCGAAGTACTGATCAATCTGACGCCGATGGAAACCCGCGTGGCGGTGGTGGAAAACGGCGTGCTGCAGGAGGCGCTGATCGAGCGTACTCGCCGGCGCGGTATTGTCGGCAACATTTACAAGGGGCGCGTGGTGCGGGTTCTTCCCGGCATGCAGGCGGCCTTCGTCGATATCGGGCTCGATCGGGCCGCCTTCATTCATGCCCACGAAGTGATGCCCCCCGGCACTCCACCCGAGGAGCAGGCCTCCATCGGACAACTGCTCCACGAAGGCCAGGCCCTGGTCGTCCAGGTGACCAAGGACCCTATCGGCTCCAAGGGCGCGCGCCTGACCACTCACCTGTCGGTTCCTTCACGGTATCTGGTCTACATGCCCGATTCGCCCCATCACGGCGTTTCCCAGCGCATCGAGGACGAGCGTGAGCGCGAGCGTCTGCGTGAGCTTCTCGAGGTGTGCCAGAGCGAGCAGGAGATCGAAGTCACGGGCGGTTTCATCGTGCGCACGGCGGCGGAGAACGTCGGTAAGGAAGAGCTCTTCGCTGACATGCATTTCCTGCTGCGACTGTGGCGCAAGGTCAGCGAACGCAAAGTGACCGCACCGGCACCCAGCGTGATCTATGATGACCTGCCATTGTTCATCCGCACCCTGCGGGATCTGATGCGTGACGAAATCGAGAAGGTGCGTATCGATTCACGGGAGAACTACGTCAAGCTTCTCGAGTTTGCCGAAGAGTTCATGCCCGATTCCTCCGCCCGGATCGAATACTATCCCGGGGAGCGACCGATCTTCGATCTCTACAGCGTCGAAGATGAAATTCAAAAAGCCCTTGGGCGCAAGGTGCAATTGAAGTCGGGCGGCTACCTCGTCATCGATCCCACCGAGGCGATGACCACCATCGACGTCAATACCGGCGGCTACGTCGGCCATCGCAATCTCGAAGAGACCATCTTCAAGACCAACCTCGAGGCGGCCAATGCGATCGCCCGCCAGCTGCGCCTGCGCAACCTCGGCGGCATCATCATCATCGATTTCATCGACATGGAAGACACCGAGCACCAACGTCAGGTGCTGCGGGTGCTGGAGAAGGCGCTGGAGCGTGATCACGCCAAGACCAAGTGCACCGGTGTCACCGAACTCGGGCTCGTCCAGCTGACCCGCAAGCGGACTCGTGAAAGCCTGGAACAGACGCTGTGCGAGGCTTGCCCAACCTGCGGTGGCCGCGGGACGCTGAAAACTGCCGAAACCGTTTGCTATGAGATCTTCCGTGAAATCCTGCGTGAAGCGCGAGCCTACAACGCCGAGTCCTATATGGTGTTGGCATCTCAACCGGTAGTGGATCGTCTGCTCGACGAGGAATCGGCAGCCGTCGCCGACCTCGAGGCCTTCATCGGCAAGACGATCCGTTTCCAGGTGGAGGGGCACTATTCCCAGGAGCAGTACGACATCGTGCTGTTGTGAGCGGTCGATGCATCCACTATCTCGGATAGCGCGCTGGACTCTCACCTTGCTGGCCGTGCTGCTGGCGCTGATTGCCGTTTTGCTGGTGACGTTGCGGCTGGCACTTACCCAGGCCGACCAGTTGGCGCCCCGCGTCGAGCGTTTGCTCGAAGCGCGATCAGGCGCAGCGGTGCAGCTGCAAGAGCTCAACGCCAGCCTGGCCCGCCTCGACCCGGTCATGGAGGGCGGTGGGCTCTCATTGAGCACGCTCCCGGGGGAAGCCGGCCTGCCACTGCTCGAGGTCGAGCATGCCCGCCTGCGGCTGGACACGGCCGCCAGCCTGCGGGCCGGAATCCCCGTCGTGCAGGACGCGCGTCTTCGCGGACTGACGCTTCACCTTTATCAAGATGAGCAGGGTGGCTGGCACTGGCCGGATCCGGCCAGGATTCCACCAGAGCTTTTCGACGGTGACTTCGATCTGGAACGCCTCGATCAATGGGTCGGGCTACTGCTGAGTCAGCGCGCCTGGGTGGAGGACGTGCGAGTGGTGCTGCACGGGCGTGAGCGCCGCGTGGACATGTTGGCGCCCCGCCTGCTGCTCACCGGCGACGAGCGACGTGCACATCTCGAAGGCGAGGTACATCTCGAGGGCCAGGAGGAGGCTTCGCTACAGGCCGTGCTGGAGGTGTTTCCCGGACCTACCGGGTTTCGCGACTTCAGCGCCGCGCTGCAAGCCAACATGAAGCTCGATACCCTGATCGATCTGGTCGAGGTGTTCACGCCCGATGATCCTTTGCGCCTCGAAGATGCCAGCGGCAACGTTACGGTCTGGGGGCGCTGGCATCGCGGCGAGCTGGCCGATGCACGTTTGGATCTCGATGTTCCACGGTTGGCGCTGCGTCGCGACGACGAGCCGATCGTACTCGAACCGCTGCGCGCCCGCGGCCAGTGGCTACGCAACGACGAGGGCTGGGAAGCCTGGCTGCAGGGCGATGCTTCGGCCGCCGACTGGGCGGAGCCACGGGAGCTCGAGCGCGAGCAACAGCCGGCACTGCCCCATTTCTGGCATCTGCGCCACGACAGCGAAGGCTGGTGGTTGACCACCAGTCAGTTCGAGCTGGCTTCGCTTGCCGCCTGGCAGGAGCGTGTGCTTCTTCCCGAGGGGCTGGTGCGAACCATCGATGCGCTGGAGCCGCGTGGACTGATTTCGGGGCTTGGCGTCGGCCGGCGAAACGGCCACTGGCTGGCCCAGGCCGCCCTGCATCAAGTCGAGGTGGAGCCCTGGGATGAAGTGCCGGGCGGTGGTCCCCTTGATGCCTGGGTCGAGGCGCGCGATCTTTCGGGACGCGTGGAATTCGTTGGTGTCGGTGACCCGGCTCTCAAAGTGCCGCAACTCTACGAGTCTCCCATGGCGCTTTCTCATGCCAGCGGTGAGGTGCGCTGGGCCTATGAGGGGCCACGCACCTTCGTCAGTGGCCGCGATCTGAAGGCAGGCTGGCAAGGCGCCGAAGTGGAGGGTGGCTTCGGTCTGGCCCTGGGGGGTGGCGTGCATGGCGGTCTGGGCTTGGACCTGCGCTTCCGCCATGTGGATGCCCTGGACCGGCCGCTGATGGACTGGCTACCTGCCAGGGTTCTGGGGGAGGAGCTCGATGCCTGGTTGGCCGCCGGTGTGGCCGGCCGCGTACCCTTCGGCGAACTCAAGCTGCATTTGCCTCTCAAGAGCGGTGGAAGTGGCGTCGAGCCCCGGTTACGGCTGGACCTCGAGATCGAGGATGGCCGCTTGCCCTTCGATCCCCAGTGGCCGGTGATCGAGTCGGTCGAGGGTCGGTTGACGGCAGGGATCGGCACGCTCGATGCGGACGTTCGACATGCCGAAAGCCTCGGCGTCATGGGTAGCAATGGGCGGATCACCATCGGCGACGACGTGCTGCATGTGACCGGTGAGCTGGCTTCGGACGCCGATGGCATACGTCGCTACCTCCGCGCCATCCCCGTCGATGGTATGGAGCAGGTCGATGACTGGCGCGGTGAGGGGCGTGCCGTTGGCCAGATCGAGCTGATCACCCGGCTCGGGGAGGAGGGGTTCCAGCTAGACCTCGAAACCGAAGTGGACATGCAGCGCATTGTCTACCTGCCGCTTGAGGTGCCGCTGACCGATGTCCAAGGGCCGCTTGCCTGGCGTCAGCGGGACGACGACGGGGGGCTCGAGGGCCGTTTGCAAGGCCGGCTGTTCGGCGGGCCGGTCAATGCCGATATCGACACGCTGGCAGGTTACGTCGAACTCGATGGCGCCGTTGACGTCGCCAGGTTGCTGCAGCGGTTCGACGCCGGCGCGCTTGGCACTCGGTTGTCGGGGCGCTTGCCGTGGCGCGGGCGGTTTGCGCTGAGCGACGCAGGCAATACGTTTCGCTTCGACAGCAATCTGCAAGGGCTCGGCATCGATCTGCCCGAGCCGCTGGGCAAGGCCGCCGACGAGTCTCGTCCTCTCTGGGTCGTGGCCGATATCGATCAGCAAAGAGTGGAAGCCGAGATGGGCGGCGAGTCGCTTCTGCGCTGGCGTGGGCTGCCGTGGTCGGATCTGGGGCAGGGGCAGGTCTGGCTTGGTCGCCTGCCACAGTCGCCATCCTGGCCCGAACAGGAGGGCTGGTCAGTCACCCTCTACCAGTCACGCCTCGACCCGGTCGAATGGGGCGAGGCCCTTGCGCCCATGCTCGAGGGGGGGGATGGTGCTGGCGGTGACGGAGCATCGCCACTACGTCGCCTGCAAGTGGAGGCGGCCTGTCTCGTGGGTCCCAGAGGCTGCCTGGGTATCATGACGGCACTGGCGACTCCCCTGGCCGACGGAGGGTGGCGTGTCGGACTTCAGGGCGATCTGCTGGAAGGCCAGCTGGAGTATCGGCCCGCCCTGGCGGAACCGCTGGACATCGCCCTGGACCGGCTGACGCTCGATGGCCTGCTTCCTGCCGAAACGGAAGGCACCGGCAATTTGCTCGAGGAGCTCGATGTGCCGCCGGACCCGACGCCACTGCCCGACTGGGCCAGTGAAGTGCCGAACGGCAGGCTGCGTCTGGCTGAGATTCTCTATCAAGGGCGGGTGATCGGGCCGTTGACGGCGCACTGGCAGGGAGGGCCGCAGCGACTCGCCCTGTCGCCGTTGGGTTTGACCCTGGGGCAGGTCACCGCCAGGGGTGAGATCGTCTGGGAAGCTGCCGGCCCCGGTGACAGCCTGACGCGATCGCGACTGGATCTGGACGGGCGCGACCTGGGGACGGCCCTCGAGCGGCTCGGCCAGCCTGTCTCGATTCGCAGTAACGGCGTTCATGTGCGCAGCCAGCTGGCCTGGCCTGGACCGCCCTGGCAGTTCGCCCTGGCGCGTTCGCGCGGCAGCATAGAGGCAGAGCTGCATGACGGCCGCTTCGTCCAACTGGAATCGCCCACGGCGAGAGTGGTGGGGTTGCTCAACGTCGACAACCTGGTACGACGTCTGCGCATGGATTTTTCCGATGTCACCGGACAGGGCACGGCCTTCGATCATGTCATCGGGGCTGCTACCCTGTATGGAGGCGTCCTGGAAACCACGGGGCCGGTCAGGATCGACGGCCCGGCGACCTCCTTCACCCTGGAGGGTACCGTCAATCTCTCGCGCCAGGAACTGGACCAGCGATTGGGCGTCACAGTTCCTGTCAGCAGCAGCCTGCCGCTCGCCGCGGTACTCGCCGGCGCGCCGGTGGTAGGTGGTGCGCTATTCATCGCCGATCGGCTCTTCGGCAGCGCCATCGACCGGGTCACCCGAATTCACTATCGCGTGCGAGGTCCCTGGACCTCGCCGGATATCACATTGGAAACCGCAGAATGACGATAGCCACAACCACCTTGCTCGATACCGCCGCCGAGATTCTACTGCATCCCGGCGGACTGGATATCGATGCGCTCGATGCCGGTCTTGGCCATGTACTGGCGCCGGGTGTCGACTATGCCGATCTCTACTTTCAGCGCAGCTGGCATGAGAGTTGGGTTCTCGAGGACGGTGAAGTCAAGGAAGCCGGATACAACATCGACGGTGGTGTCGGAGTGCGCGCCATGGCGGGCGAAAAAACCGGCTTCGCCTATTCCAATCAGATCACTGCCGATGCGTTGGCGGATACCGGTCGCACGGCCTCCGGAATCGTGCGCAGCGGGGCGAGCTTGACGGCGTCCCGGAGTACGGTGAGTCAGAGCGCGCTGCGCTACGCTTCGGTCGATCCGCTGTCGGGTCTCTCGGCCGAGGAGAAGATTGCGCTATTGAAGCAGGCCGACCGTGTGGCACGCGCCGCCGATCCTGCGGTCACCCAGGTCAGCGCCTCTCTGACCGGCGTTCATGAGGTCGTGCTGGTGCGCGCCAGCGACGGTACGTTGGCAGCCGACATCCGGCCGCTGGTGCGTTTCAACGTCAGTGTCATTGCTGCCAAGGACGGTCGGCGTGAGCGGGGTAGTGCCGGTGGCGGCGGTCGCTACGCCATGTCCCGACTGCGTGACGACAATGTCGCCGAGCGCTTTGCCAAGGAAGCCGTGCGTCAGGCTCTGGTCAACCTCGAGGCAGTCGATGCCCCTGCCGGCCAGCTGCCGGTGGTGTTGGGCCCGGGCTGGCCTGGCATCCTGCTGCATGAAGCCGTCGGCCATGGCCTGGAGGGCGACTTCAACCGTAAGGGCAGTTCAGCCTTTGCCGGGCGACTGGGCCAGCGTGTGGCCGCCCGCGGCGTCACGGTGGTGGACGATGCCACCCTGGCCGATTTGCGTGGCTCCCTCAGCGTTGACGATGAGGGCACACCGGGACAGTACACCCCGCTGATCGAAGACGGCATTCTCACCGGCTACATGCAGGACAAGCTGAATGCCCGTTTGATGGGAATGCAGCCCACCGGCAACGCCCGTCGCGAGTCGTTCGCTCACATGCCGATGCCGCGCATGACCAATACCTACATGCTGGCAGGTCAGGACGATCCGGCCGACATCATATCCAGCGTCAAGCGCGGCATCTATGCGGTCAGCTTCGGCGGTGGTCAGGTGGACATCACCTCGGGCAAGTTCGTTTTCTCGGCCAGCGAGGCGTACCTGATCGAGGACGGCAGGATCACCGCACCGGTCAAGGGGGCGACGCTCATCGGCAACGGGCCTGAAGCGATGGGACGGGTGTCGATGGTCGGTCATGATCTGGAGCTCGACACCGGGATCGGCGTCTGTGGCAAGGAGGGGCAGGGCGTGCCGGTGGGAGTGGGGCAGCCGACGCTGAAGTTGGATGAGCTTACTGTCGGCGGCACTGCTTCGTGAACGAGCGTCGCTGCGCTTGCCCACGCTGGGTTGGCGCACGGCTCGCCTTGCTCGCACTCAAACTCGCCGAGCGCCGCCCAGTCTGGCCTGCGCTCGGCTGAACCTGGATTGGGACACACTAGGCGTGCTTACAAGCCCGCCGTATCGCGAATCAGTTTGAAGAGTTTGCGCGCATTGGCCGGGGGCTTGCCGCGCTCGCGTTCGCTCTTGGCATTTCGGACAAGCTGACGCAGCGCCTGACGGTCGGCCTCCGGGTGCTCCTCGATGAAGGCTTCGACGGCGTCATCGCCCTCCTCGATGAGGCGATCCCGCCACTTTTCGAGCCGATGAAAGGCCAGATCGCGGTGACGATTTTCCTGTTCGATCTTGTCGAAGACTGCCTGGATGGCATCCAGATCCTCGCGGCGCATCAGCTTGCCCACATACTGCATGTGGCGCCGACGCCCTTCATGGGAGCGGATACGACCGGTCTCCTCGACGGCAGCGAGCATGTCTTCCGAGAGCGGAAAGCGGGCGCGCTCGGACGGGGTCATGGCAATGATCTGTTCGCCCAGCATCTGCAGGGCGTGCATTTCCCGCTTGAGCTGGGATTTGCTGGGTCTTTCGTCGAAGTCGGTGGGAATATCCTGGGTCATGCCGCATCCAAGTAGTGAGAGGGTCAGCGCTGTCTTGCCAACGCAAGATGCAGGGTTTCGAATGACGGTAGTATACCAGCCCGTCGAGCGACGGCGGGAACAGACACGTATGAAGACCGGCTTGGCCGGCGAATGAGGAGATGAGCATGAGCAAGGCTTTTGATGCCGCCGCCCAGCAGGAGCTGCTCGAGTCGCGTGCCGGGCAGGCGCTGGCGCTGGCGAAACACCTGGGAGCCGATGCCTGCGAGGTGGGCGCCAGCGTCGACCAGGGCGTCGGGATCAGCGTGCGTGAGGGGGAGGTGGAGTCCGTCGAGCTCTCGCGCGATCAGGGTATCGCCGTTACCGTCTATCTGCGTGGCCACAAGGGTAGCGCCTCCTCCACCGATGCCAGTGATGCGTCGATCCGCGAGGTCGTGGAAAAAGCCATGGCAATCGCGCTCTATACCGGGGAGGATCCAGCGGCAGGCTTGGCCGACCCTGAATTGATGGCTACCGAACTGCCCGACCTCGACGTACATCACCCGTGGCCGCTCACCACCGAGCAGGCCATCGAGCTGGCGCTGGCCTGCGAAGCGGCAGGGCGCGCCGAGGCGGGCATACGGCAATCGGAGGGCGCTTCGCTCTCCAGCGGCGAAGGGGTCAGGGTCTATGCCAATAGCCACGGTTTTCTTGGCAGTCAGCGCGGCAGCCGCCACTCGCTCTCTTGCATGCTGATCGCCGAGGATGCGGCTGGCATGCAGCGCGATTACGACTATACCAGTGCGCGTAACCCAGAGGAGTTGCGTGATCCCGAGGCCGTGGGCAAGAAGGCGGCCGAGCGTACGCTCGAGCGCCTTGGCGCGCGTCGGCCCGCCACCGGGCGCCTGCCGGTGATGTTCGATGCCACCGTCGCCAGCGGTCTCGTCGGCCATCTCATGAGTGCCATTGCCGGTGGTTCGCTCTATCGGCAGGCTTCGTTCCTTTGTGACCGCCTGGGGGAGACGCTGTTTCCCGACTGGTTCACGCTCGGCGAGCGGCCCATGGAGCGTGGCGCCATGGCAAGTTCTCCCTTCGACAACGATGGCGTGCAAACCCGCGACAATGTCTTCATCGAGGATGGTCGTCTGGCCAGCTACATGCTCTCTGCCTACAGTGCTCGCCGCCTCGGCTTGCAGACCACCGGCAATGCCGGCGGGGCTCGCAACCTGCGCATCAGCGCGCCGCTGGAGTCTCGAGAGGCGCTGCTCTCACGCATGGGTAGCGGGGTGCTGGTCACCGAGCTGATGGGGCAAGGGGTGAATGGTGTGACCGGAGACTACTCACGCGGCGCGGCGGGCTTCTGGGTCGAGAATGGTGAGATCAAGTACCCGGTGGAGGAATTCACCATCGCCGGCAACCTCGAGGCGATGTTCAGGGGCCTGCTGGCGGTAGGAAGCGACATCGACACCCGTGGCAGCATCCATACCGGCAGCTGGTTGATCGATGAGATGACCGTCGCCGGCAGTTGAAGCGCAGCTTGGCTTGTTGTTCAGGAAGGCGTAATGCGAGGCGGGCTTCGGCGATGCATGGCCGAGCGCAGACATTGCGCCCTAAGTATCTTCATCGAAGCGGGCCTCGAATAGCGCCTCGATGGCTTCGAGCACCGCTTCCGCATCGATCCCCTCGGCGCTGATCTCCAGTTCGGTGCCGCAAGGGGCACCCAGCATCAGCAGGGCCATGATATTGCCGGCATCGGCCTGCTGGGCGCCTCGACTCACGAGCACGTGCGCATCGAAGGGCTGGCAGCGCTGTACCAGCTTGGTGGCAGCGCGCGCATGCAGTCCGCGCTTGTTGGTCAGAGTCAGCTTGCGGCTGGGCACGCTCAGGCTTCCTTGCTTTCGGACGGCTCTGCGGTCGGCTCCTGCGAGGCAGCGACCGGTGTGTGAATGCCCAGCTCCCGATGACGTAGACGCACATCCGGCTGTTGCTTGGCGAGATGCTTGGCGAGCCGCTCGGCCAGATATACCGAGCGGTGCTGGCCCCCGGTGCAGCCGATGGCGACGGTAAGGTAGCTGCGATGGGTGTCGCGATAGGCCGGCAGCCAGCGCTCTACCCAGGCAACGATGTCATCCAGCATCTGCCCGACCAGCGGGTACTGTTCGAGGAATTCCACGATGCTCGGCTCCCGTCCGGTGGCCGAGCGCAGGCGTGGATCCCAGTAGGGGTTGGGCAGACAGCGGGCGTCGAAGACGATGTCGGCGTCGAGTGGCACGCCGCCCTTGAAGCCGAACGACTCCACCGTCAATGTCAGCTGATCGGCGTGATGACTGGCCACCTGTTCGGTGATTCGGCCACGCAGGTCGTGTACCGATAGCCGCGACGTGTCGATAATCAGATCGGCGAGGTTGCGAATGTCGCTCAGCGTGGCGTCTTCCGTCTCAATGGCCTCGTTCAGCGTCATGTCCCTGTGGCGGGTCAAGGGATGGCGGCGGCGAGTGGCGGAATAGCGTTCGATCAGGATCCGGGCATCGGTAGTCAGATAGACGATCTGACAGTCGACCTTGTTGGCGCGAAGCTCTTCCAACAGCCTGGGAAAGCGCTCCAGGGCGTGAGGGAGATTGCGTGCATCGATGCTGACGGCGATCGAGGATTGAACCGTGGGCGAGTTTCGCAGTTCGTCGACCAGCGAACCTAGCAGCATGGCTGGCAGGTTGTCGATGGCATAGTAGCCAATGTCTTCGAGTGCTTGCAGTGCGATCGATTTACCGGAGCCCGATCGGCCACTGATGATCACAAGCTGCATGTATTTCTCCTGATCAGGGGCTGGCCGAACGGCAACGCGGGCGGGTCAGGCCGAAGACTGTCGTCGAATGGCGTTTATGAGGCGCTCGTGGAGTTCGCGCTGGCTCTCGCACCGCCGCAACAGCGTGCGGGTTTCGGTGTCGTTCATCACGCTGGCCACCTGGCTCAGCAATGAGAGGTGAGTGTCGTCGGCTTCCTCGGGGACCAGCAGGACGAAGACGAGATCGACCGGTTCTCCGTCAATGGCATCGAAGTCGATGGGCTCGGCCAGCTTGAGGAAGGCGGCAACCGGACTGTGGCAATGGGGGCTTCGGGCATGCGGTATGGCCACGCCGTTGCCGATCCCGGTGCTGCCCAGCCGCTCACGGCCGATCAGTCTGCCGAAAACCTCCTGGCTATCGAGGCTCGGGGTGTTTTGCGCAATGAAGGTGCTGAAGAACTCCAGCACCCTCTTCTTGCTGCCCCCTGGAACGTCGAACAGCGCACGCTCCGGAGGCAGTATGTTTTCAAGTGTCATGACGACTCAGCGAATGCCGGCGCCTTGGGCGCGGGCCTGGGCCTTTTCCTTGTGCTTGACCAGCTGGCGGTCGAGCTTGTCGGTCAGGGCATCAATGGCGGCGTACATGTCGGTATCGGAGGCTTCGGCATGCAGATCGGCGCCGGCGGCGTGCAGCGTACAGGCGGCCTGCTGACGCTCTTTCTCGATCGAGAGAGTAACTTGTACGTTGGTGATATTGTCGTAGTGCCGTTGGACGCGGCTCAGCTTCTCGCTCACGTAGTCACGCAGTGCATCGGTCAGTTCAACATGATGGCCGGTAATGTTGACTTGCATGACAAGCTCCTTCGTCCTTCGAATGGTGATTTGATTGTAACCCTTTTTGGCACCGTGCAAACCCCCTCCGATCAATGCTCTTGTCCGGCGTCAACGCGCCACGTCGTCATCAGCGAAAACGCTTGCGCTCACTTGAAGAGGGGATCCCCAAGGCTTCACGATACTTGGCCACGGTACGGCGTGCCACCTGAATACCGTCTTCGGCCAACAGATCTACCAGTCGACTGTCGGATAGCGGTTTTCGTGGTGTCTCGTCGGCGATCAATTTTCGAATGCGGGCCCGGATGGCGGTACTGGAATGGGCGTCGCCCTCACCATTGCCGCCGACGTGGCTGGAGAAGAAGAACTTCAGTTCGAACACGCCGCGCGGGGTGTGGATGAACTTCTGGGTGGTCACCCGCGATATGGTCGATTCATGCATCTCCACGGTCTGGGCGATATCCGCCAGGACCAGCGGTTTCATGGCTTCTTCGCCCTGTTCGAGAAAATCGATCTGGCGTGCCATTATCTCGCGCCCGACGCGCAGCAGGGTGTCGTTGCGACTGGCCAGGCTCTTCATCAGCCAGCGGGCTTCCTGCAGGTGATCCTTGAGAAACTGGTTGTCCTGACTCTTGTCGGCCCGGCGTACCAGCGCGGCGTAGTCGGGCTGTATGCGGAGCCGCGGCAGGGCTTCGGCATTGAGTTCCACCCGCCAGCCGGATTCGTCATGGTAGGCGACCAGGTCCGGAGTGATGTAGTTGCTGCCGACTTCGGCGAAGGCACTGCCCGGGCGAGGGTCGAGCGAGCGCACCAGGGCGATGGCCTCGTCGAGAGCGTCGTCATCCAGGCCCAGGCGCCGCTTCAGCAGGCGCCGGTCATCGGCGGCAAGCGCTTCGAGGAACTGGCGCACCAGGCGCCGAGCCTGGGGCAGCAGGGGGGTGTGGTCGGGCAGGGTGGCGAGTTGCAGCATCAGGCACTCGCGCAGATCACGGGCGAAAATGCCGGTGGGTTCGAATTGCTGCAGACGTAGCAGCACCTGCTCGACTTCGCGAGTGGGCAGCCCCTCAAGACCCTGGCGGCGCAAGCCATCACGGATTTCCTCCAGCGGCTGTGCCAGATAGCCCGTGCCGTCCACGGCATCGATCAGGCTCTCGGCGATCTGGCGCTGGCGCTCGCTCAGGTCGATCATGGCCAGCTGCCAGATCAGATGCCCGGCCAGTGTCTGCCCGGAGGCCTGGCGCTCGAAATCGGGCCCTTCGCCGGTACCGCTGCCGGAGCTCGCACCGTGGTCAGGGTAGGTATCCTCCCAATCGCTGTCGGTGGACAGCTCACTGGGGATTTCATCGGCCCAGTCGTCGCTCTGGGGTTCGCTGACGGCTTGCTCGCCGAAGCCCTCGTCGAGCTCCAGCATGGGGTTGGATTCAAGTGCTTGCTGGATCTCCTGACGCAGGTCCAGCGTAGAGAGCTGCAGCAGCGCAATGGCCTGCTGCAGTTGGGGTGTCATGGTCAGCTGAGTGCCGACGCGGAGTTGCAATGATGCTTTCATGGCCATGAGGATAAGGGCTCATTTGCCGGAAAGACTCTACCCTAGACTGGCGTGCGGCGAGTTGCAATAGCGATGATTGCAATAAGCATGCCATTTATTGCAATCATGTCTGACGAGAATGTGTTAATAGTGCTTTCATGCTTGCATGTAACAGAGAGTTGCGTTATAGGCGGAAATCTTCACCGAGGTAGACTTCGCGCACGCGACGGTTGGCCAGAATGGCTTCGGCGTTACCTTCGGCGATGATCTGGCCATCTCCCACGATGTAGGCGGAGTCGCAGATATCCAGCGTTTCGCGCACGTTGTGATCGGTGATCAGGACGCCGATGTCGCGTGCCTTGAGCTGGCGAATGATGCCCTTGATCTCGCCGACCGAAATGGGGTCGACGCCGGCGAAGGGTTCATCGAGCAGGATGAAGGCCGGCTCGGTCGCCAGGGCTCGGGCTATCTCCACGCGCCTTCTCTCACCGCCGGACAGGCTCATCCCGAGGTTGTCGCGAATATGGGTGACGTGAAAGTCTTCGAGCAGCTGTTCTAGGCGCTGCTGACGGCCCCGGCGATCCAGATCCTTGCGGGTTTCGAGGATGGCCATGATGTTGTCGGCCACCGACAGCTTGCGAAAGATCGAGGCCTCCTGGGGGAGGTAGCCGATCCCGGCCCGAGCGCGTTCGTGCATGGCGCTGCGCGACAGGTCGAGCTTGTCGATACAGACATTACCCGCATCCGCTCTCACCAGCCCCACGATCATGTAGAACGAGGTGGTCTTGCCGGCGCCGTTGGGGCCGAGCAGCCCCACGATGGAGCCCTGCTCGATGGAGAGGCTGATGTCATGTACCACGCGGCGACGCTTGTAGCTCTTGGCCAGGTGCCGAGCATGCAGAGTCTTCATCGCCATCTCAGCGCTCCGGCTGCAGGGTCATGCGGATACGCTGGCGTCCCTCGACACCTTCGCTCTCGGCGCGGGCCTGGACCACGCGACGGTCGAGGAAGTACTCCAGATAGCCACCGTCGAAGGTATCGCCAGCCTGGTGCAGTTCGGCGCGGTCGATCAGTTCGACGCGTCGCTCGGCCACGTGATAGATGATCGTGCGCCCCCAGCCGCGTACCACTGGCTGCTCCGGGTCCGGCTGCTGTTCGATATAGGCACGTTCGCCGTGAGCCGTGGCACGGGAAAGCTCGCCGGCCGCATTGCGCCGGAGCTCGACGCGGTCGCCGGTAAGACGCATGGTGCCCTGGCGGATGTCGACCTCGCCGGTATAGATCGCCGTGCCGGCGATATCGTCGAGATCGAGCCGATCGGCTTCTATCTGGATAGGCTGATCGGCGTCGCGCTGTTGGGCCATGCTCGCGGCAGGGCTCAATGCCAGGCCGATCAATGCCAGGCTGAGCAGCATGCGGGGCGTCGGAAGCTTGCATCGCTTCATGGCGTGAGTTCCTCCAGGGTGACGGGGTCGGCCTGTCCCGGCTGAGCGCCTTCCGGGGGGTGGTAGCCGCGCACATTGTCTGTCAATCGCGCCCGGTTGTCATGGATCCAGGCGTCGAAACGTTCGCCGCGCATATGCTGTGGCGGCTGCTGCAGCAGGGCGGGTGTGTCGCTCCAGGCATGACCGACATTGGCGTCGAAATGCAGCACCTCGGTGTCGAGCTGCCAGCGCTCCTCCGGAGCGAACAGGCGGGCGTCGCCGGTCAGCGTAAGGGGGTTGCCGCCCGGGCCGAGTCGGCCTTCCCGGCCGCTGGCGACCCAGAGACGGCCTTCTCGATCGATCAGATGAGCCACCGGCGTCACGGCGCGGGTCACGTCGTCGTGCGGCGTATGCACCAGCCTGGGACTCTCCAGGCGCTGATGGGCCTGGCCATCGATATCGAAGCGAGTCAGCCGGGCCTGTTCCAGGAAATAGTCAGGTTCTCCGGCGTCGTCGGTGGGTACCGGGCCGGGCGTAGGCACCTGCCATGGGTCAAGCCAGGCGATCAGGCTGCCCAGCGCCAACAGCAACAGCAGCAGCCAGAGGCGAAACGAGGGGCGCGGCAGGCGACGTAGCATCGACGCCGGTCTCAACGCTTGCCGTGGAGGTAGGTGTCGATCAGGGCGTCGCGATGCCCTTGCGCTTCCAGCAGCAGGTCGCAAATCTCGCGTACCGCGCCATGGCCGCCGCTGCGCTCGGTGACGTGGTCGGCGAGGGCGCGGATGTAGGACGGTGCGCCGGGTACGGTAATGCCGATGCCGGCACGCTGAATGGGCGCCAGATCGGGAAGATCGTCGCCACAATAGGCGACCTGTTCGAGTTCGATTCCCTTGCGAGCGCAGAGCTCGCGCAGCACGACGAGCTTGTCCTCACAGCCCTGGAAGACATGGTCGATGCCCAGAGCGGCTGCGCGATGACTGACCATGGGCGATTCACGCCCGGTGATGAAGGCCACCTGCAGGCCGGCGCGGCGCAGGAGTTTCAGGCCCAGGCCGTCCTGAGTGTGAAACGCCTTGATCTCGATACCGTCGGCCTGGAAGTAAAGACGGCCGTCGGTAAGTACGCCATCGACGTCCAGTGCCAGCAGGCGGATCTTGCGCAGCCGGTCGAGAAGGCGTGGATCGAGGGTGGTGATGGCCAGGGCCATGAGCTCTCCTTGTCAGAGTGAAGTCAGATCACGCCGCTTCGCAGCAGGTCGTGCATGTGCAGTGCGCCAACCGGGTGGCCTTCGTCATCGACCACGGCGAGCGCCGTGATTCGGTTGTCTTCCATCATGCGGACCGCCTCGGCAGCCAGCACCCCGGGCGCAATTCGCTTGCCGGGACGGGTCATGACGTCATCCACCGTCAATCGGCTCAAATCTTGATACTGGTCGAGAGTGCGACGCAGGTCACCATCGGTATAGACACCGATCAGGCAGTCTTGCTCGTCGACGACGCAGGTAAATCCGAGACCCTGGCGTGTGATTTCGAGCAGAGCGTCGCGCAGGGGGCTGCCGAGCGGCACGCGGGGCAGTCGCTCGCCCTGGTGCATCAGGTCGCAAACACGTAGCAGCAGTCGTTTGCCGAGGCTGCCACCCGGATGCGACAAGGCGAAGTCCTCGGCGGTGAAACCACGCGCTTCGAGCAGTGCCACCGCCAGCGCATCGCCCAGCGCCAGGGCTGCCGTGGTCGAGGCGGTGGGTGCTAGGTCCAGCGGGCAGGCTTCTCGTTCGACGCCGGCATCGAGATGGGCATCGGCGTGGCGAGCCAGCGTCGAGCCGGGGCGGCCGGTCATGCTGATCAGCGGTGTGCCGATGCGCTTGAGCAGCGGCAGCAGGGCGGTGACCTCCGCCGTTTCGCCGGAGTTGGACAGCGCCAGAACCACGTCCCCCGGAGTGATCATCCCCAGGTCGCCGTGACTTGCTTCGCCGGGATGCACGAAGAATGCCGGGGTGCCGGTGCTGGCCAGGGTGGCGGCGATCTTGCCGGCGATATGGCCCGATTTGCCCATGCCGGTCACCACCACGCGCCCCTTGCAGGCGAGCATCAGCTCGCAGGCATGATCGAAGTGGCTGTCGAGGCGCCCGGCCAGGCTGGCGACGGCCTGCTCCTCGATCAGCAGGGTGCGCCGAGCGCTGGCACGCAGGCTGGACTCCCCTTCGGACGGGGCGGCGGGTGAAGGTGGCGTAGTGGCATCGATGGTCATGTCGGTGATTGTTGTCCTTTGTGGGGAATCACTCAAGTGGCACCGCTGGCAGCGGCGGCCAGCCACGTCAGGTAGACCAGGTAGACGCCCAGGAAGAGTGCGCCGGGTAGTCGCCCGAGTTGGCCGTGCCGGAACCACAACAACACCATGCCCATTCCCAGCGTCAGCAGCAGCATGATGGGAAAGTCGCGGCTGGCGGCGGCAGGGTCGATCGGGCCCGGTGCCAACAAGCCGGGGATCGGCAGCACGGCGAGCAGGTTGAACAGGTTCGAGCCAATCACGTTACCCACGGCCAGGTCGTGATGCCGCTTGATGGCACTGGCGATACAGGCTGCGAGTTCCGGCAGGCTGGTGCCTATCGCAACCACGGTGAGGCCGATGATCAGCTCGCTGATGCCCAGGCCGCGGGCCAGCTCGCTGGCACCCCATACCAGCGAGCGCGAGCTGAGTGCGAGCAGCACCAGGGTGAAGGCCAGCCACACCAGGGCGCGTTTCAGCGTCATATCGGGAATGGCATCGTCGGCAGGGGCGTCGGGTGTGTCGGCACGCAGTAGCCACCACAGACTGAAAACCAGTAGCAGGGCCAGGAACAGGGCGTCGAAGCGGCCCAGTATGCCGTTTGCCAGTGCGTAGCCGGCCAGGCCCGTGGCGCCAAGCAGTAGCGGTAGTTCTCGGCGCACCAGCGAGAAGCGGATCGGAATCGGCCTGACCAGCGCCGTCAGGCCAAGTACCAGGCCGATATTGGCAATATTGGAGCCCAGTGCATTGCCCGTGGCCAGGTTGGGCAAGCCATCCAGCGCGGCAAAGACGGCCACCACCATCTCGGGTGCCGAGGTGCCGAGCGCCACCACGGTCATCCCCACCAGCATGGCGCTCATTCCGGTGCGGCTTGCCGTGGCGGCAGCGGCATTGACGAAGCGGTCGGCGCTCCACACGAGCACGGCAAGGCCCAGAGCGATCGCTATCACAGGGAGCAGCATGGTGAAGGGTCTCGCCATGAAAATGAAGTGGCACATTAGACGTCTTCGGTGGCCTGGGCGCAAGCGCCTGGGCGGCCCGGGCTGGCGCCGGGAGGCATGGTTAGGATACGATGTTCGATAATTTTTTCTTGGACCTTGCAGCATGAGCGATTCCCCCCTCGTCGAGGTGAAGGGTCTGCACTTTTCGCGCGGTGAAAAGTCCATATTCGCAGGCGTAGAGCTGCAGATACCTCGCGGCAAGATCACCGCCATCATGGGGCCCAGCGGGACCGGCAAGACGACGCTGCTGAAGCTGATCGGCGGTCAGCTGACGCCCGACGTCGGGCGGGTGCTGATCGATGGCCACGATGTGCACGCGCTGTCGCGCAAGGCGCTGTTCACGCTTCGCCGCCGCATGGGCATGCTGTTCCAGAGTGGCGCACTGTTTTCCGATCTCAGCGTGTTCGAGAACGTGGCATTCCCGCTACGGGTTCACACCGAGCTGCCGGATGCGATGGTTCGCGACCTGACACTGATGAAGCTCCAGGCCGTCGGCCTGCGCGGAGCGCGTGAGCTGATGCCGGCAGAGCTCTCGGGCGGTATGGCCCGTCGCGTGGCACTGGCACGTGCCATTGCGCTGGACCCTGATCTGGTACTGTATGACGAACCGTTCGTGGGGCAGGATCCTATCTCCAAGGGGGTGCTGGTTCAGCTGATCAAGAAGCTCAATCAGGCGCTCGGGCTGACCTCCATCGTGGTTTCCCATGACATTCAGGAGACGCTCTCCATTGCCGACTATGTCTATGTCATCGCCGATGGCCAGGTAATGGCGCACGGCACCCCGGAGGGTCTCGATGTCGACGACGATCCTCGCGTAAGTCAGTTCGTGCACGGTGAACCTGACGGTCCCGTCCCCTTTCACTACCCTGCGCCCGAGTATTTCGACGATATCCTCAATCAGGAGGGTCTGCAGTGATCCAGCGCGTTCTGAGTCTCGGTCGCCGCGGCTGCGACGTGCTCGAGGCGCTGGGTCGCTCGACCCTGTTCCTCGCGCAGTCGGCCTTCGGCGTGCCTTCTCGCGAGGGTTGGTATTTGTGGCTGCGGCAAATGCACTTCGTCGGAGTGCTGTCGCTCGCCATCGTCATGGTATCGGGGCTGTTCATCGGCATGGTGCTGGCGCTTCAGGGCTATACGATTCTGGTCGATTTCGGCGCCGAGCAGGCGCTGGGCCAGATGGTGGCGCTGTCGCTGCTGCGAGAACTGTCGCCGGTGGTGGCGGCACTGCTGTTCGCCGGACGTGCCGGCTCGGCACTGACCGCCGAAATAGGCTTGATGAAGGCCACCGAGCAGCTCACCAGCATGGAGATGATCGGCGTCGACCCGCTGCGTCGGATAGTGGCGCCCAGGCTGTGGGCCGGCTTCGTGGCACTACCGCTGTTGACCATCGGTTTCAGCGTGGTCGGAATCTACGGCGGTTACCTGGTGGGCGTCGAGTGGCTAGGGGTGTTCGAAGGTTCGTACTGGGGCAACATGCAGTCCAGCGTCGCTTTCATTGGCGATGTGGGCAACGGCATGATCAAGAGCATGGTGTTCGCCCTGGTGGTGACATGGATCGCGGTGTTCCAGGGCTATGATCTGATACCGACCTCGGAGGGTATCTCACGTGCCACGACGCGTACGGTAGTCTACTCGTCACTGGCGGTGCTGGGCCTCGATTTCGTTCTCACTGCGGTCATGTTCGGAGGGTTTTCATGATGTTTGAACGGCGTCTATCGCGCGATGGAGAAGCAGGATGAAGCGCAGCAAGACAATGGAGCTGGGGGTCGGTCTGTTCATGCTGGCCGGGGTCCTGGGGATGCTGTTTCTGGGGCTGCGGGTCAGCGGTCTGACGTTCAGCATGCCGGGCGATACCTTTCGGCTCGAAGCCAATTTCGCCAACATCGGCAGCCTCAAGCCGCGGGCTCGAGTCACCATGTCCGGTGTGACGGTGGGGCGAGTCACCGCCATCGAGCTGGACCCCGAGTGGTACGACGCTCGCGTGATCCTCGAGCTCGATGCCGAGCTCGAGGGTCGCCTGGCGCGCGATACCACCGCAGCCATTCTGACGGCAGGGTTGCTGGGTGAGCAGTACATCGGACTTACCGTCGGCGGCGATCCGGACATGCTCGCCGATGGAGATACTATTCGTGACACTCAATCTGCACTCGTGCTGGAAGAACTCATCCAGCAGTTCGTGTCCAATATGGTCAGCGATTGAGGAAAGCCAAGCTCAGCGGCAGTATTCCCTCAAGCCACCCTTCATTCTCATTCGAGGTCGATCCATGAGTCAGATGACACTTCCCCTCGCCCTGTTTCGTCGTGCTTTTCTGGGTCTTTGCCTGATGCTGGCCAGCCTGGCGGCGGCAGCTGCCCCGGAACGCGGTCCCGAGCAGGTCATCCGCGACAGCGTCGACGAGCTGATGGGGCAGATCGAGGGTCGCAAGGACTACTACGCCAACAACCCGGATGAGCTCAAGGCGCTGGTGGATTCCAACCTCGACGACATTGCCGACTTTCGCTATATCGGCGCCAGCGTGATGGGGCGTTACTTCCAGAACGCCACGCCTCAGCAGCGCTCGCGCTTTGCCAATGTCTTTCGTCAGACGTTGATCGATACCTATACCAAGGGGCTGGTGACCTTCGACTATCGCGAGCTCAGAGTCCTGGACACCCAGCGCCCGCCGCGCCACGAGGACCAGGCCGCAGTGGCCATGGAAGTGGTGGCGATGGATGGTACCGTCTACCCGGTGAGCTACACGCTGCGCCTGAGCGACGATCAATGGAAGGTGGTCAATGTGATCGTCAACGGTATCAATCTGGGCCTGACCTTCCGCAACCAGTTCGACCAGGCCATGCGTGACCACGGTCGCGATTACGATGCGGTGATCGCCGGCTGGGCGCCGGAAATCGCCGTCGAGGAGCTGGAGCAGGGTGGAGATGCATGACCCTCTTGCTCCAGCGTGGCGGCATCGAACTCGAGGCCGGCCCGTCAGGGCTGGTCGTGAAGGGTGCAGTCGATTTCGACATTGCAGCGCCGCTGGCCGAGGCGGGTACGAAGTGGATCGTCGAGCAGCCGGCCGATAGTAGCATCATGCTCGACCTGAGCGGCGTTGAGCGTGTCAGCAGTGCCGCGGTGAGCATAATGCTCGAATGGACGCGTCAGGCGCGCAAGGCCGGCGTCGAGATAGGCGAGGTCAGGCTTTCCGCACCGCTGGCCCGGCTGACCCAGGTTGCAGGTCTCGATACGCTCCTGCCGCTCGTCGGCGAGGGCTTGGGCTGAGTCGCCGCATCCCTCCGGCATCGCCAATCGCGATGCTTTTCTTTACCATGTAGGGATTCTTGTTCCCGGCTGCGCCTCGAGAGGCGAGCCGCTCCACTCGTGCCACAGGAGTTCCCCTTTTCATGCAACCCAGTGACGTCAAGGCACTGCTCGAGGCACGCCTCGAGAATTGCGAGTTCCACATCCAGGGCGAAGGCTGCAACTTTCAGGTCATTGCCGTGGGAGAGGTCTTCGAGGGTCTCTCTGCGGTCAAGCGTCAACAGCTGATCTACGGAGCACTTACCGATGAGATCGCCAGCGGCGCCGTACATGCCGTGAGCATCAAGACCTACACGCCAGCGCAGTGGGTCGGCGCGCCGGAGAATGTGTCTTCACCACGCCACGGCGCCTGACGGTCGAAATTCATGGACAAGTTGATCATTACCGGTAACGGGCCCGTCGATGGCGAAGTCTGGGCCAGCGGTGCCAAGAACGCGGCGCTGCCTATCCTGTGTGCCACATTGCTGGCTGATGAGCCGGTGACAATCGGCAATCTACCGCATCTTCAGGACATCACCACCACGCTCGAGCTGTTAGGGCGCATGGGGGTCGAGCCGGTCATGGGTGAGAAGATGAGCATCCAGCTCGACGGCTCCCAGGTGCGCGATTGCCATGCTCCCTACGAGCTGGTGAAGAAGATGCGCGCCTCGATCCTGGTGCTGGGGCCGCTGCTGGCGCATTTTGGCCATGCCGACGTCTCGCTTCCCGGAGGTTGTGCCATCGGCTCCCGGCCGGTGGATCTCCACATTCGCGGCCTCGAAGCCATGGGGGCGGAGATCCGCGTCGAGGGCGGCTATATTCGTGCCCGTGTCGATGGGCGGCTCAAGGGAGCCACCATCTTCTTCGATACCGTCACCGTGACCGGCACCGAGAATCTGCTGATGGCCGCCACCCTGGCCGAAGGTACCACGGTCCTCGAGAATGCGGCGCGCGAGCCCGAGGTGGTCGATCTTGCCGAATGTCTGATCAAGATGGGCGCCAAGATTCGCGGTCACGGCAGCAACAACATCATTATCGAAGGCGTCGAACGACTTCACGCGGCCTACCATGACGTCATGCCCGACCGCATCGAGACCGGTACCTTCCTGGTTGCCGCTGCGCTTTCCCGGGGGCGAGTGAAGGTGCGCAACACGCGTGCCGACATTCTCGAGTCGGTACTGGCCAAGCTGGAAGAGGTCGGCGCCAAGATCGTCGTCGGCGATGGCTGGATCGAGCTCGACATGGAGGGCCGGCGTCCGCGGCCGGTCAACATTCGCACCGCACCCTACCCGGGTTTTCCGACCGATATGCAGGCCCAGTTCGTGGCGCTCAATGCCGTCGCGGACGGTACCTCTCGGGTGGTCGAAACGATCTTCGAGAACCGCTTCATGCACGTTCAGGAATTGAACCGCATGGGAGCCAAGATCGCGCTCGAGGGCAATACGGCGGTCATTACCGGCGTCGAGCATCTTTCCGGGGCCCCGGTGATGGCGACCGACCTGCGCGCCTCGGCGTCTCTGGTGATCGCGGCGATGATGGCGGAAGGGGAGACCCTGGTAGACCGGATCTACCATATCGACCGTGGCTACGAGTGCATCGAAGAGAAGCTGCAGCTGCTGGGCGCTCGGATCCGCCGCATTCCCGGCTGAAGTGGAGCGAGGCACCGTCCGGCTTTGACCATAGGCGAGACCATGAGCAAGCAACTGATTCTGGCCCTGTCGAAGGGCCGTATTCTCGACGAGACCCTGCCGCTGCTGGCGGCTGCCGGTATCGTGCCGGTCGAGGATCTGGGCAAGAGCCGCAAGCTGCTGTTCGATACCAACCTCGATGATGTAAAGCTGGTGATCATACGCGCCACCGACGTGCCCACCTACGTGCAGATGGGGGCCGCCGATCTCGGTGTGGCGGGCAAGGACGTGCTGCTCGAGCATGGCGCCGAAGGGCTTTACGAGCCGCTCGACCTTGAGATCGCCAAGTGCAAATTGATGACTGCCGGCCTCGATGGCGCCGTGGCGGCACGGGCTCGGCGCCGGGTGGCGACCAAGTTCGTCAACGTGGCGCGTCGCTACTACGCCGAGCAGGGCATCCAGGCCGAGGTCATCAAGCTCTACGGCGCGATGGAACTGGCGCCGCTGATGAATCTGGCCGATGAAATCGTCGACATCGTCGACACGGGCAATACGCTGCGTGCCAACGGCATGTCACCGCGTGAACTCATCGCCTCGATCAGTACCCGTCTGGTGGTCAACAAGGCGGCGATGACCATGAAGCACGAGCGCCTCAAGCCGCTGATCGCTCGGCTCGCCCAAGCCGTGGAGCAGCGCCGTTCGGCAGTGGAGCTCCCTGCGACCTGAGCGGCGCCATGCAGGATCACTTTTACTTGGAGGCGAATGCGAACATGAGCGGAACCCTGGCTGAATCCGTCGATATAGCTCGACTTTCCACTCGTGACGGCGATTTCGAGACTCGTCTCGAGGCGTTGCTGGCCTGGGAAGGTGTTTCCGATGCCAGCGTTCAGGAGCGCGTGACCGAGATCATCGCCGCCGTCAAGGCGCGAGGGGATGCGGCGCTGATCGATTACACCCGTCGCTTCGATCGCCTGTCGGTTGGCTCCATGGCCGAACTTACGCTGGGCGCCGACAGGCTCGAACAGGCCTATCGCGGACTGCCGGATGCGCAGCGCGACGCCTTGGCCCAGGCCGCCGAGCGCATTCGCGTGTATCACGAGCGTCAGAAACCGAGCTCCTGGTCTTACACCGAAGCCGACGGTAGCGTGCTGGGCCAGCAGGTGACGCCACTCGATCGTGCCGGTATCTACGTGCCTGGGGGCAAGGCAGCCTATCCCTCGTCGGTATTGATGAACGCCATTCCGGCTCACGTGGCAGGGGTGCGTGAGATCGTCATGGTGGTTCCCACCCCCGATGGCGTTCTCAATGAACTGGTGCTGGCGGCGGCACACCTGGCCGGTGTCGATCATGTGTTTACCCTGGGCGGTGCCCAGGCGGTGGCAGCGCTTGCCTACGGCACCGAGAGCGTACCGCGGGTCGACAAGATCGTCGGTCCGGGCAACATCTACGTCGCCACCGCCAAGCGAGCCGTGTTCGGTCAGGTGGGTATCGACATGATCGCCGGCCCGTCGGAGATTCTGGTCGTCTCCGACGGCGGCACCGATCCCGACTGGCTGGCCATGGACCTGTTCTCCCAGGCCGAGCACGACGAGGATGCCCAGAGCCTGTTGGTCAGCTGGGACGAGAATCACCTCGAAGCGGTCGCGGCTGCCATCGCACGCCTGCTGCCGACCCTGGAGCGCGCGGACATCGTGCGTGCGTCGTTGGCGCGTCGCGGGGCGCTGATTCATTGTCGCGATCGCGAGGAAGCCGTGCGGCTGATCAATCGAATCGCCCCGGAGCACCTGGAACTCTCCATGTCCGACCCCGAAGCGATGCTGCCTGAGGTGCGTCATGCAGGCGCCATTTTCATGGGCCGCTATACGGCCGAGGCGCTGGGTGACTACTGCGCCGGCCCCAACCACGTGCTGCCGACATCCGGAACGGCACGCTTCTCCTCGCCGCTGGGCGTCTACGACTTTCAGAAGCGTTCGTCGATCATCCACTGCTCGGAAGCGGGGGCCTCGACGCTGGGCAGGGTGGCCTCGGTGCTGGCTCGGGGCGAGTCGCTGACCGCTCATGCCCGTTCCGCCGAGTACCGTATCAAGGAGTAGCGTTGCCCCTCAGCGCTCGGGCCGCCGGCTGGGCGGCAGCGGGCGTTCGCCCACGTCCAGGTCGACGGTGAAGGTCTCGCCGCTGCGCACTACCGTCAGCGGCAGCGTTGCGCCTGGCTGGATGGCGGCAATGTCGCTCATGGCGGCGCGTGCATCGAGAATCGGGCGTCCGTCGACTTCGAGCAGGACGTCGCCAGGGCGCAGGCCGGCCAGAGCCGCGGGGCCCTCTGGGACGACGCCGGAGATCACCACTCCTCGAGGAGCGTTCAAGCCGAAGGAGGCGGCCAGGTCCTGCGTCATTTCTTGAGCCTCGATGCCGAGCCAGCCGCGAATGACGCGCCCCTGTGTCACCAGGTCTTCGAGGATGGTGCTCGCCAGTCGCGTCGGGATGGCGAAGCCAACCCCTTGGGAGCCCCCCGAGCGAGAGAAGATGGCAGTGTTGATACCCACCAGCGCGCCTTCGGCATTGATCAGTGCCCCACCCGAATTGCCTGGATTGATCGCTGCATCGGTCTGAATGAAGTCCTCATAGGCGCTGAGCCCCAGATGACTGCGACCGGTGGCGCTGATGATGCCCATGGTGACGGTCTGGCCCACGCCGAACGGGTTGCCGATGGCCATGGCGATGTCGCCCACAGCCACGTCGCCGGTGTCGGAAACCTCTATGACCGGAAGGTTGTCGAGGTCGATGCGCAGTACCGCCAGATCGCTCTCGGGGTCAGTCCCGATCACTTCCGCCAGCGTCTCTCTGCCGTCACGCAGCGCCACTTGAATCTCGTCTGCGCCATCGATGACGTGATGATTGGTCAGGACGTAGCCATCCTCACTGACGATGACCCCTGAGCCCAGGCTCGACAGCAGGCGCTGCTGAGTGGGGAGGTCATCGGCGAAGAACTGGCGGAAGAAGGGGTCCGACATCAGTGGATGTTCTTCGCGAGGCACAACTCGTGAAGAGTAGATGTTGACCACCGCCGGTGCCGCCTTTTCGACTGCCTCGGAATAGCTGACCGGCCCTTGCTGACGTGACAAGGGGGTCGCCTGTTGCAGCTCGGGGGCAGGGCGGGGGGCGGTCTGCACCACGGCCGGCGGGTCCTGCTGGGCGGGCTCGGTCGCCGTAGGTCCCTGAAGCAGTTGGGGAAAGGTATTGAGAAGAACGATAGCCAGTAGCACGCCGATGACGACGGGCAAGGCATAGGCAATGAGAGAACGTCGCATGCGGCGTTTCCTGGTCGGCGGGCAGTCGATGGTATCCCGCTCAGTCGTTACAATGGTCTGATTGTAACATCGACTTCAAAGCGCTGTCCGGGAGGCACAATGATTTTGCGCAACGATCTGGTGCGGGCCTGCGACACTCTGCTCGACTCCGCCGCTTTCAAGGATTACACCGTCAACGGGCTCCAGGTGGCTGGACGAGACGAGGTGCGGCGGGTGATGAGCGGCGTTACCGCCTGCCAGGCGCTGCTCGACGAGGCGGTGGCTTGGGGTGCGGATCTGCTGCTGGTGCATCATGGCTACTTCTGGAAGAACGAACCGATACCGATCACCGGCATCAAGCACCAACGCATTCGCACTCTGCTGCTCAACGATATCAACCTGCTGGCCTACCATCTGCCACTCGATGCCCATGCGGAGCTGGGCAACAACGCCGAACTTGGTCGGCGGCTCGGCTTTCGCGTCGAAGGCTGTGCCGACGGAGAGCTCGGACAGGGGCTGGTGTGGCTCGGGAGTGTGCCTCAGGCGACGACGGTCACGGCGCTGGCGCGCCAGGTCGGGGAGCGCCTCGGGCGTGACCCGTTGCTGATCGAGGCGCCTGGCAAGCCCAGTGTCCAGCGTGTGGCATGGTGCACCGGTGGCGCGCAGGACATGATCACCCAAGCCTGGGAAGCCGGTGCCGATGTCTTCATTTCCGGCGAAATATCCGAGCGCACCACGCATCTCGCGCGTGAGCTCGGGATTCACTACCTGGCGGCAGGGCACCATGCCACCGAGCGCTATGGCGTGCAGGCACTGGGTGGCTGGCTCGAGCGGGAGTTCAACCTGGAGCATCGCTTCGTCGACATCGACAATCCGGCTTGAGGGCCTTTCGCTAGCGATCGATCAGTAGCGAGGTGGCTGCGGCAACTCGCTCTTTTCCTCGCGTGGCTTGAGGCCGAAATCCTCTGACAGGGTGCCGCCGGAACCATCGGCGTAGTCTCGCGGCGCCGGTATCTGCTCGCTCTCCTCGCCGGTCAGGGCCGGCTGGTCGGCCGCCTTCAGCGGCGGGGCGTTGTTGGGCTTGCTCTCCAGCGTGCTGGCATCCTCGGTCAGGCGGTGCTCCAGAGTGCGCATTTCGCGCTGAATGTTGCTGACCATCATGCCCACCTGAGTGAAGTGCTCGTCCAGGCCTTCCCGTAGCACACCGAGTTCGCGATCGCGTTCGGCCACCTGGCGACGCAGATCATGCAGCTGGGTCGACGACGTGGCGAGCATGCGGTAGCCAATGACGCCGATACCCAGGCCGGCCAGCAGGCTGACGATAGCCACAATCCAGTTCACATTGCCGTAATCCACAGATTTCTCCTGATGCTGGTACATGCCGTCGCCAAGGCGCACGAGTCTTGTCTGGCTGGCCCATTATAGAAGCCTTGGCAGTTGGCGGGTCAACGGTCTCCGCCGCGGCAGCAAGCGAGCATTTTTCTGCGCTCGCTGCCAGGGGGGCGTATAATGCGGTGCCTGAATCGACACGTGCCAAGACCAGTAAGGAACCCGTCCATGTGTGCGACCGTGCCCTCAGAGGAAACCCGATCGACGGCAGCCAGCACGCCGCTGGCACGTTATCGGGCCGACCTCGAGCGCGAAGACTTTCACTACGACCCGGCTCAGGAACAGGCCGTAGGGCATCTTCAGCGGCTTTACGATCAGCTTGTGGCCTCGCCCAGAACCGAACCCCTGTCGGTGACTACCGGCCGTGGGCTCAAGTCCAAGGTGGCCGGGCTGTTCGGCAAGCGCGACAAGGCGCCGGCCCAGCCGGCGGTCCCGGCCATCCAGGGGCTCTATTTCTGGGGCGGGGTGGGGCGTGGCAAGACCTATCTCGTCGATACCTTCCATGCCTCCCTGCCGTTTCCCGACAAGATGCGCACCCATTTTCATCGCTTCATGCAGCGGGTGCACAATGAGCTGGAGCACTACAAGGGCGAGAAGAACCCCCTGACGCTGATCGCCGGCAAATTCGCAGCGGAAGCCAGAGTGATCTGCTTCGACGAGTTCTTCGTCAAGGACATTACCGATGCCATGATCCTGGCCAATCTGCTCGAAGCGCTCTTCGAACGCGGTGTGGTGCTGGTCGCGACCTCGAATATCCTCCCCGATGAGCTCTACAAGGATGGCCTGCAGCGCGCTCGTTTCCTGCCAGCCATCGAGTTGATCAAGCGGCACTGTAAGGTCGTCAACGTGGACTCGGGAGTCGACTACCGCCTGCGTGCCCTGCAACGCGCCGAAATCTTTCATGCGCCGCTCGACGATGCGGCCGAGCGGGAGTTGGCGCGCAGCTTCCGTGAAATTTCCGGCCATGCCGGCGAGTCCGATGTATCGCTCGAGATCAATCATCGCGTGCTGCATGCAAGGCGTCTGCATGACGACGTGGTGTGGTTCGAATTCCGTGAGCTGTGTGACGGGCCGCGGAGTCAGAACGACTACATCGAACTGGCCCGTGAATTCCATACCGTGCTGGTATCCAACGTGACCCGGATGGGGGCGGCGACGGACGACCAGGCGCGGCGATTCATCAACATGGTGGATGAATTCTACGATCGCGGCGTCAAGCTGTTGATGTCCGCGGAGGTGCCTGCCGAGTCGCTCTATGCCGACGGTCGGCTACAGTTCGAGTTTCAGCGCACGCTGTCGCGGCTGCAGGAGATGCAGTCGCATGAGTATCTCGGCCTGCCGCACAAGCCCTGAGCCGGCAGTATCGATAGTGCTTTAATCCGAGTGCGCGATTCATGTAGAATACGCGCTCCTCGACCGTTGTCATTTCAGTTGAAGGTGGCAACCAAGAAAAATAGGGATGATCCTGGCAGCGCTACGCGTGCGCAGGGTCCAATACACTTGATTGATTTTGTGGTGATTTCTCCATGAAAACCTTTACTGCTAAGCCGCAGTCCGTGCAGCGCGACTGGTATGTCGTCGATGCGGCGGACAAGACGCTCGGCCGTCTGGCAACCGAAATTGCTCGCCGCCTGCGCGGCAAGCACAAGCCTGAGTTCACCCCTCACGTCGATACCGGCGACTATATCGTCGTCGTCAATGCCGAGAAGGTGAAGGTCACTGGCAACAAGGCCAAGGCCAAGACCTACTACCGTCATACCGGTTATCCGGGCGGTCTTCGCTCCATGAACTTCGAGAAGATGATTGCGCATGCTCCTGAGCGCGTGATCGAGTCTGCCGTCAAGGGCATGCTGCCGAAGGGCCCGTTGGGTCGCGCCATGTACACCAAACTCAAGGTCTACGCCGGCGCCGAACATCCGCACGCCGCCCAGCAGCCGCAAGAACTGAACATCTGAGGGGATCATCACCATGGCACAGCAGTATTACGGTACCGGGCGCCGCAAGACATCTACAGCCCGTGTTTTCCTCAAGCCGGGCTCCGGCAAGATCACGGTCAACAATCGTGAGCTGGACCAGTATTTCGGTCGCGTCACCGGTCGCATGGTGGTTCGTCAGCCCCTCGAGCTGACCGAAACGACTGGCCAGTTCGACGTCTATGTCACCGTCAAGGGTGGCGGCGGTTCCGCTCAGGCGGGCGCTATTCGTCACGGCATTACCCGGGCGCTGATGGACTATAACGAGGATTTCCGTCCCGCCCTTCGCGCTGCCGGTTATGTGACTCGTGATGCGCGCCAGGTGGAGCGTAAGAAGGTCGGTCTGCGCAAGGCGCGCCGTCGTCCTCAGTTCTCCAAGCGTTGATTACTGCCGGTTTCTGGCAAAAAACCCGGGCTTTTGCCCGGGTTTTTTATTTTCCATTTCAATAAATTGCGCCAGAACTTACACCTTGGTCAGGACCGCTTCGCCTTGTGCGAAGCGGCGCGATTCCTTAATATATGTCGGATTTTTGGTATCCGTGGTAGCGGATTCGTTCCGCACGGTATCAACGGGTAAGCTGATGGGAGAAACCAGAAGATGGCAGACAACGGCGTGAACAAAGGGCGGCGCCGACTGCTCCTGGGGGCCACAACCGTCGTAGGGGCGGTGGGTGCCGTGGGGGTGGCGGTTCCCTTTGTGGCTTCCTGGCAGCCGAGTGCCAGGGCAAGGGCGGCGGGCGCGCCAGTGAGTGCGGATGTCTCGAAGCTGGACGAGGGGCAGCGCATGACCGTGGAGTGGCGTGGACGTCCGATCTGGATCGTCAGGCGTACTCCCGACATGATCGAGCGCACCGAGAATTTCGATCCTGCCCGCCTGGCCGATCCCGATTCCCAGGAGCCGCAGCAACCCGATTACATTACTGGGCCGTTGCGTTCCGTCCGGCCTGAGTATTCGGTGCTGATCGGAATCTGTACTCATCTGGGCTGCTCGCCGCTCTTCCGCCCCGATCCTGAAGACGTGGATATGGCGGCCTGGCCGGGCGGCTACTTCTGTCCCTGCCATGGTTCGTACTTCGACCTCTCCGGCCGGGTGTTCCGTAACGTGCCGGCACCGACCAATCTCGAGGTTCCGCCGTACCGCTTTGAATCCGACGATGTCATCATCGTTGGCGAAGACGAGGAGGCTGCGTGATGGGTAATCCGAATCGGGTCAAAGCGGAAAGCGGCTTCATGCGCTGGGTGGACGACCGCTTCCCCGCCACGCAGATGTGGCAAGAGCACCTGAGCCAATACTATGCGCCCAGGAACTTCAACTTCTGGTATTTCTTCGGTTCTCTGGCGCTTCTGGTGCTGGTCAATCAGATTCTTACCGGCGTCTGGCTCACCATGAGCTACAACCCGTCAGGTGAGGGCGCTTTTGCCTCCGTCGAGTACATCATGCGTGATGTCGAGTACGGCTGGCTGATTCGTTACATGCACTCCACCGGGGCTTCGGCCTTCTTCGTGGTGATCTATCTGCACATGTTCCGCGCTCTGCTCTATGGGTCCTACAAGGCCCCCCGAGAGCTGGTGTGGATCTTCGGCATGGCCATCTATCTTCTGCTCATGGCGGAAGCCTTCATGGGCTATCTGCTGCCCTGGGGTCAAATGTCCTACTGGGGTGCACAGGTCATCATCTCGCTGTTCTCGGCAATCCCTGTCATCGGGCCCGACCTGGCCCAGTGGATTCGCGGTGACTACCTGATTTCAGGCATCACGCTGAACCGCTTCTTCGCCCTGCACGTGGTGGCCTTGCCCATCGTGATTCTGGGCCTGGTGGTGCTGCATCTGATCGCCCTGCACGAAGTAGGTTCCAACAATCCCGACGGCATCGATATCAAAGCCAAGAAGGATGAGACCGGCAAGCCGCTCGACGGTATCCCGTTCCACCCCTACTACACCGTCAAGGACGTATTTGGCGTAGCGGTCTTCCTGTTCGTGTTCGCGGCGGTGATCTTCTACTTCCCCGAGGGCGGCGGTTACTTCCTCGAGCGGCCCAACTTCGAGCCGGCCAACCCGATGGTGACACCGGACCATATCGCACCGGTATGGTACTTCACGCCTTTCTACGCCATCCTGCGTGCCATCACTTTCGATTTCCTCGGCCTGCAAGCGCAGTTCCTGGGCGTCGTGTTCATGGGGGCGGCTATCGCGGTGCTGTTCGTCCTGCCATGGCTCGACCGCAGCCCGGTGAACTCCATGCGTTACAAGGGCTGGATGTCCAAGGTGGCGCTTGCGCTCTTCGCCATCAGCTTCGTGATCCTGGGGATTCTGGGCGCGCTGCCGGCCACGCCGATCCGCACCGTCGTGGCGCAGCTTTGCACGGTGATCTACTTTGCCTTCTTCCTGCTGATGCCGTTCTACACCAGGATGGAGAAGACCAAACCCGTTCCGGAGAGGGTGACTGGCTAATGAAAAAGCAATTGTTCGCACTGCTCTTCGCGCTGGTGCCCTTGGCGGCGATGGCCGCGCCGGCTCCGGACGTGCCCTATTCGATGACGCCGGATCTGCGCGATGAAGCATCGCTGCAGCGGGGGATGCAGCTCTATGTCAACTATTGCATGGGCTGCCATTCCCTGGAGCACCAGCGATTCGCACGTGCCGCCGAGGATTTCGGAATGCCGCAGGACCTGGTCGAGGAGAACCTGATCTTCTCCTCTAGCCAGGCCTTCAACGACCAGATGCGTATTGCCATGGAGCGTGGCGATGCCGCCAACTGGTTCGGGGCTCCGGCTCCCGACCTGACGCTGCACGGGCGTCTGCGTGGCGCCGACTGGATCTACTCCTACCTGCTGACCTTCTATCGGGACCCCAGCCGTCCCAATGGGGTCAACAACGAGGTTTTCGACATGGTGGCGATGCCCAACGTGCTCGAGCCGCTGCAGGGCGTTCAGGAGAAGGTGTGCGCCGAGACGGACCGTCCCGTCGATGGGGCCGAACTCGACCCGCTGACCGGCAAGTATCAGTCTTGCGACGTACTTCAGGTCACTCGCCCGGGCAGCATGGAGCCGGCTGAGTTCGAGGAAGCGGTCTATGACCTGACCAACTTCCTGGCCTACGTGGGTGAGCCTTCCAAGCTGCAAGCTCAGGTGCTTGGCCCTAAGGTGTTGATCTTCATCTTCATCTTCGGTGTGCTGGCGTACCTGCTCAAGCGTGAGTACTGGCGCGACATTCACTGATTCGATTGAATCGGTAGATTGTGCCGCAGGGGGCGTATGGTCATGAGCCATGCGCCCCTTGTGTATTTTCCAATGATCCAGAGCGCATGCCGTACCCACCAGCAGGCGGGTGGCGTGCTATCATGCTGGCTCGAATTGATGCGAGGATTGTTACATGGGTGTAGTGGCCAAGCGGTCGTCGATGATCTTCTATTCGGGAAGCGATGATCACCTCAGTCATCGTGTGCGCATCGTACTTGCTGAAAAAGGCGTGGCGGTCGATATCGTCGAGGTCAATGGCGATCAGCGCCCCGAAGAGCTCGCCGACATGAACCCCTACAACAGCGTTCCGACCCTGGTCGATCGCGATCTGGTGCTCTACGAATCGAAGGTCATGATGGAGTATCTGGATGAGCGTTTTCCTCATCCGCCGCTATTGCCGGTGTATCCTGTCGCCCGTGCCCAGAGCCGGCTGTGGATGCATCGAATCGAGCGAGAATGGTGTCCCCTGGTCGACCAGATCGTGAGCGGTAGCAAGAAGGATGTGGAAAAGGCGCGCAAGGAACTGCGCGAAAGCCTCGTCGGAATCTCGCCCATCTTCGAGGACATGCCCTTTTTCATGAGCGAGGAGTTCTCGCTGGTCGACTGCTGTATCGCCCCGATACTCTGGCGCCTCCCGGTGCTGGGCATCGAACTGCCGGACAAGCAGGTCAAGCCGCTCGTGACTTATATGGAGCGACTTTTCGAGCGCGATTCCTTCGTATCGTCCTTGAGCGAGAACGAGCGCGAAATGCGCACCTGAACCTGGCGTCGGGCTGTCCGACGCCGTCGCAATGGAGGAGGGCAGAACCATGTTGTCGAGCCGTCCCTATCTTGCCCGGGGGCTCTATGAATGGCTCCTGGACAATCAGCACACACCTTACATCGTGGTGGATGCCGAGCTGCCCGGAGTGAGCGTGCCGCGCCAGTTCGTGCAGAATGGCCAGATCGTACTGAATGTGGGTCCCACGGCCGTGCGGGACCTGCAGATAGAAAACGATGCCATCTACTTCCATGCCCGTTTCGGGGGGCAGCCGATGCAGGTGGTGGTACCGATGCCGGCCCTGGTGGCCATCTACGCCAAGGAGAACGGCGTGGGTATGGTGTTCGGGCATGAGCCAAGCATGCCGCTACCGCAGGAAGAAGGGGCTGTGCCCGAGGGCAAGCCCGAGCTCAGCAGTGTCGACACGGAACAGGATGCGTCGGCAAAGCCCGGTAGCGACAAGGGCAAGGGTGCGAAGCCGCGCAAGCGACCCTCGCTTCGGGTGATCAAGTAGTCAGGTTCCCCTCGGCGGCGATGCTTGAAAAAGAACGGCAGGTCTTTGACCTGCCGTTCTTTTTGGCGACTTCGTAATGCGCGACGATCAGTCGAGGTAGTCGAAGACTTTCACGATTCGCTGTATGCCGCCGACGTCGCTGACGGCATTGACGATGCGATCCGCTTCGGCTCGCCTTACGATCCCCATGATGTACACGGTCGCGTTCTCGGTCACGAAACGTAGCCGGCTGGTGTCGATGTTCTGGTCGGCAGCCAGCGTGGTGCGGATGCGCGTATTGATCCAGGTATCGGAGAGGCGTTGGCTTGCCGGAAGATTGGCGGCAACCGACAGTTCGTTATGCACGTCGCGTACGTTACGCACCTCCATCGCCACCTCGGTGGCCGTACGCTTGAGCTCCTCGCTGGGCACCTGGCCGGTGAGCAGGACGATGCCGTTGTAACTGTCGACGTTGATGCGTGCATCGCCGAGTCGCGCATCGGTGCGCCTCAGATTGTGCCCGATCTTGGTCTCGATGCTTTCATCTTCCACTTGGGCGCCGAGCGTGCGCTTGCCGTAGTTTTCATCGATAGTGCCCGGATTGGCCACACCGGTAACGGTGGTACAGCCTCCCAGGGTCAGGGCGAGAGTGGCCAGAATGGCGGCGATCAGTCTTGTCGAGGTCATGGGATTACTCGCTGGTACCGAACAGTTGTTCATCGATGAGATCGCACAGGCAATGTATCACCAGCAGGTGAACTTCCTGGATGCGAGCGGTGGAGGTGGCAGGAACGCGTATCTCGCAGTCGTCTTGACCCAGCAGCGAAGCCATGTCGCCACCGTCGCGCCCGGTCAGGGCCACGACGGCCATGTCGCGGTCGTGGGCCGCCTGGATCGCCTGGATGACGTTGCCTGAATTGCCGCTGGTGGAGATGGCCAGGAGAATGTCGCCCGGCTGTCCCAAGGCTCTGATCTGCTTTGAAAAAACCTCGTTGTAGCTATAGTCGTTGGCGATCGAAGTCAGCGTGGACGTATCGGTGGTCAGCGCCAGGGCCGGCAAGCTCGGGCGCTCGCGCTCGAAGCGATTGAGCAGCTCTGACGAGAAATGCTGGCTGTCGCCGGCGCTGCCGCCGTTGCCACAGGCGAGTATCTTGCCTTCGTTGACCAGGCATTGAACCATCATCTGGCTGGCGACTTCGATGAACGGCGGAAGCACCTCGCTGGCGTAGGTCTTGGTGTCGATGCTGGCGTTGAAGTGACCGAGTATGCGTTGTTGAAAATCCATTCCTGAGTCCTGTCGCGGGACATTGGGTGGGCCGGTCAGAACGCCTCGAAGGCGCTCTGAACCCATTCGAAATCAAGCACGGGCGGGGTGCCGGTAACGGCCAGCACGTCGAAGCGGCAGGGACATGATAGCCGGTTGCGTGCGAGATAAAAACGTGCAGCATGGACCAGTCTGCGCTGCTTCGTCCCGGTCACCGTTTCCAGGGGGTGACCGTGACGCGTGTCGGCGCGATGGCGCACTTCCACGAATACCAGCGTCTCGCCGTCTCCCATCACCAGATCGAGCTCACCGCCCTTGAACTGCTGGTTGCTGGCAATGAGCTTGAGCCCTCTGGTCGTCAACCACTCGGCGGCCAGCCGTTCGATACGTGCGCCGCGGGCGCGGGCATCAGCGGAGCTGGCCATTGTCGAGCAGGTCGAAGGTGAGGATGGGGCGGGGCACGCCGCGCTCGAAGCGCGCCCACGGCAGCCGGCGCTCGATGCGCCCATCACGGCCGGGGACCAGCAGTCCGGTGGCGCCGAAGAGTTCGCTCTCGGGCAGCACCTGGAACTGTGGCAGCCGGCGTGCCAATTCGTAGGCGTCGACCCCCATCGCCATGAGTCGGAAGGTAGAAGGGTCGGAGTCCGCCTGAAGCTCACGGAAGCTGTCAAGGTAGGGCAGGGCTTCTACGCCGCCCACTGCAGCATCCGGAATCTGCCAGGGAATGTCGAGGAAGTAGACGTCATCCAGGTCGTGATCCAGAAGTGGCTGTGGGCGTCCTTCGAAGAGATGCGAGGTGGCATAGATCGGCAGGTTGGCCGCGTCGAAGTAGTCGAGGGTCGGCGGTACCTGGCGGGCGTAGCTGGGCAAGGCCAGCAGGAACAGCATGTCCGGGCGGCCGCCGCTGAGAACGCGGCGGGTGCTCTCGGTGGCCGAGCCATTGGGGTCATAGGCCACGGCGTTGGTGATGATGCCGTCGCGGCTGCGCCACTCCTCCTCGAAGGCGCGGCCGACCCTTGTGCCCCATTCATTGTTGGGTACCAGCAGCGCACTGCGGCGATGCCCATCCTCATGGGCACGCCTTGCCACTTGGCGCGCTTCGTCCTCGGCCGACAGACCGTACTGGAACAGACCGTTGGCGTTGTTGCCGGGACCCGCACCGTAGTTGAGCGCCAGCGTCGGCAGGGGCACGCTGTCGCGCGCCTCGAGTTCGCTCACCTGGTCCTTGTCGAGCGGACCGATGACGACTTGCGCTCCAAGATTGCGTGCCTCCTGATACAGCGCATCGAGATTACCGCTGCTGGCATCGATAAACGAGAGTCTCACTCCGCCGTTGCGCTCGGCGCTGTGGCGTTGATGGATGCGGATGCCGGCACGAATCGATTCTGCGGCGCTGGCCAAGGGGCCGCTGTCGGGCAGGAAGATGGCAATGTGGCGTATTTCCTGGCCGCGCAGGTCGCGCAGGGCGAGCAGTTCGGCAGGCACGTTGCGGGCAGCGGGGTGCTGGGCATTGCGCTCACGCCATGTCTCCAGGGCTGCGAGCGCTCGCTCGATATCGCCATCGCTTTCGCGCACCAGGCTGACGAGTCCTAGCCAGCCCAGGGTAAGTTCGTCGGCACCCTCGCGCAGGCTTGCCAGCTCGCTGGCGTCGAGTCGCGAGAGTGAGCTCCAAATGGGGTCGTTGAGCGCGTCCTGCTCGGTGCGCGCCTGAACGTACATCAGCATGGCGGCAGCGGCACGATGCTCATCCACCTGTCCCAGGGCGCGGCCCTTGCGCTCACGCAGGATCAAGCCGGCGTCGCGTGGGAGATCGATCTCCTCGATGAGCTGGCCGGCTTGGATAACGGCCCAGGGCTCTCCCAGCTCTTCACCGAGTTCGGAAAGCAGCATCGCCCACTGCAGCCGGTACTCATCGGAAAGCCGGGCGTCGTCGATCTCGCTGGCGATCTCTAATGCCTGTGTGCGTTGCCCTTGGCGTGCTAGGATATCGGCCGCCTCGAGCCTGCTGACGGCTGCCTGTTCCGGTGCTTGCTGTTCGGCTTGTTCCAGCAGAGATCTCGGGTCGTCGTCGGGTACACGCTCGACGATGCCGGGCGGTGCACAGCCGGCAACCAGAAGGGCGAGGAGCACGGTGGCCAGCAGGCCGCGGGGGAAATTCAGCATCTTTCCATCCTTGTCTACAGGGTTAAAGGCGGTGCAGACCTTCCTCTGAGCCTGGCAATCAATCACGTTGGGCCAAGCCCGACAGTTTCCCTGAGGAGCCGCCATGTCCAACAGTCATCCAGGTACATTGTACGTGGTCGCCACGCCGATTGGGAATCTGGAAGACTTGAGTCCCAGGGCGGCCAGGGTATTGGGTGAGGTGGCAGTGGTAGCGGCCGAGGATACACGCCATACCTCGCGCCTTTTGCGTCACCTGGGATTGTCGGTTCCCATGCTGTCGCTTCATGAGCACAACGAGGCGGCGAGAGTCGAGCAGCTCGACCAGCGCCTGCTGCGGGGCGAGAGCGTGGCATTGGTCAGCGATGCCGGAACGCCCTTGATCAGCGATCCTGGCTTCGTGCTGGTGCGTGAGCTGCGCGCGCGGCAGCGGCGTATCGTTCCGCTGCCCGGGCCCTGCGCTTTGGTGACGGCGCTGAGCGCAGCGGGACTGCCGACCGACCGGTTTCTGTTTCAGGGCTTTCTTCCGGCCAAGGCCGGGGCGCGGCGACAGCGCCTGGAAGCGCTCGAGCTACGTGAGGAGACGCTGGTGTTCTATGAGTCGCCGCATCGCATACGCGACACCCTGCAGGAGATAGCCGCGTCCCTCGGGGAGCGGCGGGTCGTGCTGGCGAGGGAGCTGACCAAGACATTCGAAACCTTCCTCGATGGCACGGCCGGATTCTTGCTGGAGCTCATGGCAGCCGACCCGGACCAGGCTCGCGGGGAGTTCGTGATCATTGTGGAGGGTGCCGCCGTGCGAGGCAGTGTCGACGCCGCCAGTCTCGAGGCAAATGCCTTGCTCGAGGCGCTGCTGGACGAAGGGGTGGGGGTGAAGCAGGCGGCGGCTGTGGCGGCACGCCTGATGGGCGGGGCGAAGAAGACGTGGTATGCCCAGGCCCAAACGCTCAAGGAGACGCGTTGATACGGCGCGGAAAGACATTGAGAGGCCTCGGGCACGCTGGTATTCTTGCGCTCGGAGTTGGCCAGACAGTCGCCGCCGGAACGACCTTGGTCGGTCAGGGGGAGGAAAGTCCGGGCTCCATAGGGCAGGGTGCCAGGTAACGCCTGGGCGGCGCGAGCCGACGGAAAGTGCAGCAGAGAGCAGACCGCCTACGTCTCCTGCGGGAGGCCGGTAAGGGTGAAAGGGTGCGGTAAGAGCGCACCGCGCGCCTGGCAACAGTGCGTGGCATGGTAAACCCCACTCGGAGCAAGACCAAATAGGAACCCCATGGCGTGGCCCGCGTCGGGTTCGGGTAGGTTGCTGGAGGGCCGTGGTGACGCGGCTCCTAGATGAATGACTGTCCTCGACAGAACCCGGCTTATCGGCCGACTCCCCTAATCAAACCTTTCGCGTCTGGTCGAACGGATGCGTCCATGAAAGTTCGAGAGATCAGGAAAGCGCATGCCGCCATCCGCAGCAGAACCGAGCCGACATGGCTTTCGTCATGCCAGCGTGCTACTGGATGGTGCCGTGGATGCTCTCGTTCACGCACCCAGTGGCCATTACCTTGACGGCACCTTCGGCCGCGGTGGGCATTCCCGTGCCATCCTCCAGCGATTGGATGCGCAGGGCAGCCTGCTTGCCATCGATCGGGACCCGCAGGCCATCGCCGAGGCGAGGTCACTGACCGATCCGCGTTTCACCATCGAGCAGGGCGAATTCGCCAATCTTGGTCAGATCGCGCGTCGCCACGGACTGCACGGTCAGTTGGCTGGGATTCTGCTCGATGTGGGCGTTTCCTCACCGCAGTTGGATGACCCGGAACGAGGCTTCAGCTTTTTGCGAGATGGCCCGCTCGACATGCGCATGGATCCCACTCAGGGTGAGAGTGCGGCCGACTGGCTCGCTCGTGCCCGTGAAGGCGATATCGCTCAGGTCTTCAAGACCTATGGTGAAGAGCGCTATGCCAAGCGCCTGGCCCGTGCGGTGGTGGCGCGACGTTCGGAAAGACCCTTTCTGCGCACCGCCGATCTGGCCGAGGTGCTCAAGGTGGCTCATCCGGCTTGGGAAAAAGGCAGGCATCCGGCCACGCGGGCCTTTCAGGCGCTGCGCATCCATGTGAACGGTGAGCTCGAACAGCTGGATGCGGCGCTTGTCGAGGCGCTGGAAGCGCTGGCGCCGGGCGGACACCTGTTGGTAATCAGCTTTCACTCCCTTGAGGATCGTCGCGTAAAGCGCTTCATACGTGAGCACGTGCGTGGCGATACCGATCTTCCGCGAGGCGTTCCCGTGCGTGAGGAGCAGCTGGCCAAGCGCTTGGAGATGCTGGGCAAGGCGCAGCGGCCTTCGGCGTCTGAAGTCGAAGCCAATCCCCGTGCACGCAGCGCTGTCATGCGCGCTGCGCGCAAGTTGACCTGAGAGCCGACGTCATGCAAGGACGCCTGTCGCCCCGGATGTTGCGAGCCGCCTGGTCGCCCGAAAGACGCCCCAGCTGGCGTCTGCTGCTGGTCATCGGCCTGGTCGTGGCATGCCTGATCAGCGCCATGGTGGTGGTGGGTACCAGCCACCAGACACGTACCCAGTATGTGCGCCTCCAGCAGCTCGAACGAGAGAGAGACCAGCTGCAGACCGAATGGGGTCAGCTGTTGCTGGAGGAGAGCGCCTGGTCGTCCCCGGCACGTATCGAGCGCCTGGCCGTCGAGCGGCTCGAGATGCGCCTGCCCCATGTCAATGAAGTCGAGGTCATCCGGCCATGAGTACGGATGTTCGCAGTGGTGTGTCCCCCCGTCGCCGTCCGCCTAGCGCCCCCATGGGCGGGCTACGCTACTACATCGTGCTGGGCGCCGTGTTCCTGGGGCTGTTGTTGCTGGCCGGACGTATCGTGACCCTGCATGTCTTCGACCGACCGTTTCTCCAGGGGCAGGGGGATGCCAGGATTCTGCGCACAGAATCGCTCACGGCTCACCGCGGCATGATCACCGACCGCAACGGAGAGCCGCTGGCCATTTCCACGCCGGTGGTGACGCTCTGGGCCAACCCCCAGGAGATTCCCCAAGACCGCATCCAGAGGCTGATGCTGTCGCAGGCGCTGGGGATGGAGCTGGACGATCTGGATGCCCGGCTGGAACGCTTTTCCCAGCGGGAGTTCATGTACCTGCGCCGTCAGCTCACGCCGGTTGCCGCCCAGCGGGTGCTCGACCTGCGCGTTCCCGGGGTTTATCCGCAGCATGAATACAAGCGCTACTATCCTGCGGGCGAAGTGGTGGCCCAGTTACTGGGCGTGACCAACGTCGACGACATGGGGCAGGAGGGGGTCGAGCTCGCTTACCAGCCCTATCTGGCCGGCACCCCCGGACAGCGGCGGGTCATCAAGGACCGCCGCGGCCGTCTGGTACGTGACCTGGAGGTTCTGCGTGAGGCCCAGCCCGGCGGCGAGCTGACGCTGGCCATCGATCAGCGCCTGCAGTACATGGCCTATCGCGAGCTCAAGGCGGCGGTTGCCGAGCACGATGCCGATGGTGGTGTCGTCGTGATGATGGATGCCCGCACCGGAGAAGTGCTGGCGATGGCCAACCAGCCTTCCTATAACCCCAACAACCGTGCCGGTCTGGACCCGCGTGGGCTTCGCAACCAGGCGCTGGTCGACGTCTTCGAGCCCGGCTCGGTGGTCAAGCCGCTGGCCATGGCGGCAATCATGGAGAGCGGTCGCTTCGACAGCGATGTGGTGGTCGACACCTCGCCGGGCTGGATGCGCATCGACCGTTTCACCATTCGCGATATCCGCAATTACGGGCGTCTGGACCTGGCGGGGATTCTCGAAAAGTCATCTAACATCGGCATGTCGAGGCTGGTGCTGGAGCTCGACGATCCGCTGGTGCCCGACCTGTACCGGCGGCTTGGGTTCGGGCAGAGCACCGATACCGGCTTTCCCGGTGAGGCGGTAGGCCACATGCCAGCCCCGGTGCGCTGGTCGCGCAGCCAATGGGCAGCGCTCTCCTACGGCTACGGGCTCTCGGTTTCCGCCCTTCAGCTGGCCAGTGCCTACACGGCATTGGCCAATGGCGGTGTGCGCATGCCACCCTCGCTGCTCAAGCTGGACGAAGCGCCGGCGGGTGAGCCTGCCATCGATCCCCAGGTGGCTCACGAGCTGCTGCGCATCATGGAGCAGTCGGTGCAGCCGACTACCGGAGGGCGGCGTGCCGCCGTACCGGGCTACCGTGTTGCAGGCAAGACCGGTACAGTACGCAAGACTTCGGTAGGGGGCTATGAAGAGAATGCCTATCGCAGCCTCTTCGCTGGCATTGCACCGGTTTCCGACCCGCGCATTGTCACCATCGTCATGATCGACCACCCCCGTGCCGGCGATTTCTTCGGCGGTGCCGTGGCGGCTCCGGTGTTCTCCCGCGTTACCGGCAGCGCCCTGCGCTTGCTCGATGTGCCACCGGACCAGCGAACCCGATGAATCCTGCCTACCCAACGACAGAGGTGCGTCGATGCAGGTGAGTGCTTGTCGTCTCAAGGCTGCCCTGGGCCGCTGCTGGCCCAATCTTCCCCTGCGTGACATGCCTAGCCAGACGCCTTGCCGTCTGGTGCTCGACAGTCGCCGGATCGAGCCTGGCGACGTCTTCGTGGCCGTACCCGGCGTGACCAGCGATGGGCGCGACTATGTCGCCGGCGCGCTTCAGGCGGGCGCCGTTCAGGTGCTGTATCACCTGGAGCCAGGCGAGTCGATTCCAGGCCATGTGCCGACGCAATCGGTGCTGGGCCTGCCGTATCTGCGCCAGCGCCTGGGCGAGCTGGGGGCCTTGCTGTACGACGTGCCCGAGACGCTCGAGCTGATTGGCGTCACCGGCACCAACGGCAAGAGCTCCGTCACGCATTATCTTGCCGAGCTGAGCGCGGCTCTTGGCCGGGAAGCCGGCCTTGTCGGTACCCTCGGAACGGGGCGGCCAGGGCGCCTTGAAGACTCCGGCCTTACCACCCCTGGGCCGCTGTCGTTGCAGGCAGCGCTAGGCGATATGGCGGCGGCCGGTATCGACCGGGTCGCCATGGAGGTCTCTTCACACGCCCTCGAGCAGGGGCGTCTCGATGGCTGCAGGGTGACGGCAGCGGTTTTCACCAATCTCAGTCGTGATCACCTGGATTACCATGGCAGCATGGCAGCTTATGCCGCTGCCAAGGCTCGCCTGTTTCGCCGTCCCGAGCTGTCGCTGGCCGTCGTCAATGCCAATGACGCCTTGGCACGTCTGATGTTGGCCGGGCTGGCGCAGGGAGTACGCGTTCTGGCCGTGGGCGACGACCCGGCGGCGACGCTGCGTGTCATCGATTGGAAGCCAGGACCCAGTGGCCAGCTGGCCCTGATAGCGACTCCCGAGGGTGAGCACAGTCTCGAGCTGTCACTGATGGGCCGATTCAACCTCGACAATGTGCTGCTGGCGATTGCCACCCTCTATGGGCTCGGGGCGGACCTCGAGTCGCTGTTCGCCGCGGCCTCTCGACTGACCCCCGTGCCCGGCCGCATGCAACGCCTTGGCCGAGCCGGTACCCCGAGCGTGATCGTCGATTATGCGCATACCCCCGGCGCGCTCGAGAATGCGCTTGTCGCACTGCGCGACCACCTGCCCGGACAGGGCCGCTTGTGGTGCCTGTTCGGCTGCGGTGGTGACCGTGACAGTGGCAAGCGACCGCTGATGGGAGACGCTGCGGAACACCATGCCGACCGGCTGGTGATAACCGATGACAACCCTCGCAGCGAGGATCCTGCCGAAATTCGCCAGCAGATAGCGGTCGGCGTCTCGGCCGAAGCCAGGCAGCGCTGCGAGATCGTCGCTGGGCGCAGCGAGGCCATTGCCCAGACGATCGCGCAGGCCAGCGCCGAAGACGTGGTGCTGATCGCTGGTAAGGGCCATGAGACCTACCAGGAGATTGCCGGCGTGCGCCATCCTTTCAGTGACGTTGCTGAAGCCGACTCTGCGCTGTCCCGCTATGAGGTGCAGCAGTGAACGGCGCCGGCTTGCAGTCGTTCGGCGAGGTGGCCGCTGCGCTTGGCGTAACCGCGCCTGAGCGGGATCTGGCGCTGTCCGACATCGTCAGCGATACCCGGCGGCTGACGCCGGCCAGCCTCTTCGTGGCGCTGCGCGGCGAGCGTTTCGATGCTCACGACTTCATTGCCGAGGCACGGGAAAAAGGCGCTGCAGCAGCGCTGGTCGAACGGCCCGTCGGTGACCCGCTGCCGCAGCTGGTCGTACCCGATACGCGTCTGGCATTGGGTCTGCTAGGTCGTGCCCGGCGGCGTGCCTGGGGCGGTCCGCTGGTGGCCGTGACAGGCAACAGCGGCAAAACCAGCGTCAAGGAACTGCTGGCTCAACTCCTGGGACTGCATGGCAGGACCCTGGCGACACAGGGCAATCTCAATAACGATATCGGCGCTCCGCTGACCCTGCTCGGGCTAACCGATGAACACCGCTACGCTGTGGTTGAGCTAGGGGCGAATCATCTCGGTGAAATCGCCTGGACCACGAGCCTGGCCGGGCCGCAGGTGGCCATCATTACCAACGTCACCGGGGCACATGTCGGTGAGTTCGGCGGCATGGGGCAGATCGCTCAGGCCAAGGCCGAGATTCTCCTCGGTCTCGGGAGTGACGGCGTGGCGGTACTCAATCGCGACGACACCTATTTCCCCCTCTGGGCTCAGCTGGCCTCGCCGCGGGAAGTACTGGACTTCGGTTTCAGTGAATGCAGCCGCGTACGGGCCGTGGAGCTGGCTTGCGACGTCCTGGGGCGCTATGCTTTCACGCTTGTCGTGGATGGTCGCCAAATTGGTCGGGTGCAACTCGCGTTGCTGGGGCGTCACAGCGTCGCCAATGCGCTTGCCGCTGCCGCGGGAGCGCTTGCTCTGGGGCTCGAAGGCGAACAGGTAGTGGCAGGGCTGGCAGCGAGTCTGCCGATGCCGGGACGACTCAATCCGGTGTCCGGCATCAGGGAAACCCTTTTGCTCGACGACAGCTACAATGCCAATCCGGGAGCGGTCAAGGCAGCACTCCAGCTGCTGACCGAGCTGCCCGGCCCCAGGTGGTGCCTGCTTGGTGCCATGGGAGAACTGGGGAAGGAGTCGGACCGACTGCATGCAGACGTCGGCCGCTACGCACGGGAACAGGGGATCGACGTGTTGATGACCTGCGGCGAGCCGGCACAGGCCGCAAGCCAGGCTTTCGGCAACGGCGGGTATCATTTCAATGATCATGAGGCGCTGACGCGCCATGTCCTGCACCATCTGCCCGCATGTGCCAGTGTCCTGATCAAGGGATCGCGCAGCGCTGGCATGGAACGGGTCGTGGCGGCGCTACGAGCTGACGCATCAAGGTGAATGCAACACATGCTGCTTTTTCTGGCTAATTTTCTGGCGCAGTTCCAGAGTGCTTTCAACGTATTCAATTATCTGACCCTGCGCATGATCCTGGGCACCATGACGGCTTTGCTGCTGTGTTTATGGTTGGGCCCGTGGATGATTCGGCGCCTGGTCGAACGCCAGATCGGTCAGGCGGTACGCGATGACGGGCCGCAATCGCACCTCTCCAAGGCAGGCACCCCCACCATGGGCGGTGCCATGATCCTCATGGCCATTGCCGTCAGTACGCTGCTGTGGGCAGACCTGGCCAACCGCTTCGTGTGGATCGTGCTGGTGGTCACGCTGGGCTTCGGTGCCATCGGCTGGGTCGACGACTACCGCAAGGTGGTCGAGAAGAACCCTCGCGGCCTTCCTGCGCGCTGGAAGTATTTCTGGCAATCGGTGATCGGTTTGGCCACGGCCGTGGCGCTCTACCTGACCGCCACCAGCGCGGTGGAAACCAGCTTGATCGTGCCGCTGTTCAAGGACATCGTCATCCCTCTGGGCGTTTTCTATATCGTCCTGACCTATCTGGTGATCGTGGGCAGCTCCAATGCCGTGAATCTCACCGACGGCCTCGATGGCTTGGCCATCATGCCTACCGTCATGGTGGCCATGGGTCTGGCGATTTTCGCCTACGCCAGCGGTAACGCGGTATTTGCCAACTATCTGCAGATCCCCAGTATCGCCGGAGCCGGCGAGCTGGCCGTTTTCTGTGCCACCATCGCCGGAGCCGGCCTCGGTTTTCTGTGGTTCAACACCTACCCGGCCCAGGTATTCATGGGCGATGTCGGTGCCCTGGCCCTGGGCGCGGCGCTGGGCGTGGTGGCGGTGATCGTGCGCCAGGAGATCGTACTGTTCATCATGGGTGGCATCTTCGTGCTCGAGACCATCTCGGTGATTCTCCAGGTAGGTTCCTACAAGCTGACCGGACGACGTATCTTCCGCATGGCGCCGCTGCATCATCACTACGAGCTCAAGGGCTGGCCGGAACCGCGAGTGATCGTGCGTTTCTGGATCATTACCGTCGTGCTGGTGCTGGTCGGTCTCGCCACGCTGAAGGTTCGCTGAACCTGGATAGGCCCATCTCCGGGCGGGAGGCTGGAATGTCCAAGGTGCCAAAGGGAATGACGCTGGTGGTGGGACTCGGTGTGTCCGGCCGCGCCATCTGCCGTCACCTGACTCGGCATGACGTGCCGTTCATGGTCGCCGATACCCGCGAGGTGCCCCCGGGGCTGGGCGATTTCGAGCGTGCGCACCCCGGCGTGGCGCTTCACTGCGGGCCGCTCGCCGCGCTCGACATGAGCGACGCGGAGGAGATCGTTGTAAGCCCCGGGATCGACTTGAACACGCCGGGGCTGGCCGAACAGAAGGGGCGCAGTCGGGCTACGGGTGAGCCGCTGGTCGTGGGAGAAATGGCGCTGTTCGTGCGGGCGGCGCGTGCCCCCATTGCCGCCATTACCGGCTCGAACGCCAAGTCCACCGTGACCACGCTGCTGGGTGAGATGGCTCACGAGGCGGGTCGGCAGGTGGCGGTGGGTGGCAACCTGGGCACGCCGGCTCTCGATCTGCTGGCCGAGGTGCCCGAGGCGGAGCTGTATGTACTCGAGCTCTCCAGCTTTCAGCTCGAAACCACGCCTTGGCTTGGGGCTGAAACCGCTGCCTTTCTCAACCTTTCCGAAGATCATCTGGATCGTCATGGCGACATGCCAGGTTATCGCGCCGCCAAGCTGGGGATCTTCCGTGGCGCCCGGCATGCCGTGGTCAACGCCGAAGACTCCATGACCTGGCCGCTGGTACCTATGGCCGCGATGGATCTCTTCACTACCCGGCCGCCATCGGCTGAAGAGTGGGGCATCGCGCGGCAGAATGGTAGCGACTGGCTGATGCACGGCGCCACACCTCTGCTCGCGGTTGGCGAGATGGGCCTGACCGGCAGACACAACCAGGCCAATGCCCTGGCGGCATTGGCCATGGGCACTCATTTGGGTTTCCCCCTCGCCGCCATGTGTCAGGTATTGCGACGCTTCAAGGGGCTTGCGCATCGCAGCGAGCTGGTCGCCGATTGCAACGGCGTGCGTTGGATCAATG